>NZ_JACMOO010000058.1 GCF_014377975.1 Ferruginibacter sp. | reverse complement strand
TCTATTGCAAGGTTGGACAGCGTTTGTAAAAGAGAACTGAATATTTGATAGTCTTCCGATTGAAAAGAAGTAAGCCCTAATTTACCCTGACAAAGTTTTTGATAATAGTCGTGAAATGATTCTGAAAAAGTTTTAAGCAAATTCTGTAACCTTTCTTTTGGGAGATGATCGCTAAAACAAAGCAACAATTTTTGCAGGTTCCATGCAGCTATGGAAGGCTGGTTATTGTAAGCGTATCTGCCGTTATAATCAGAGTGATTGCAAACGTGCGATAAGTGAGTGTCTTCTAAAAAACCAAACGGGCCATAATCGATGGTAATGCCCAATACCGACATATTATCTGTATTCATTACTCCATGACAGAATCCTACGTTTTGCCAATGAGCCATGAGCATGGCGGTATTATCAATAATTTGTACAAGCATTTCCTCTACCGAAACCCCTTCAAAAAAAGTATGACGGGTGTATTCAATCAAATCTTTTAATACGGCTTTACGATCATAGTGATAGCACATTTCAAAATGGCCGAAGCGGATATTGGAAGGAAAAACTCTTGCAACAATAGCAGAACGTTCTATCGTTTCTCTGTACACTTTATCTTCTCCTATGATAATGGCCAACACTCTTGAAGTAGGAATTCCTAAACCGTGCATGGCTTCTGAGCAAAGATATTCTCTGACGGATGAACGAATCACCGCTTTACCATCTCCCATTCTGGAAAAAGGAGTTTTGCCTGAACCTTTAGTCTGGATTTCCAATCGCTTTCCATCCGAAGTTAAAATTTCACCCAGGGAAATTGCCCTGCCATCCCCTAATTGTCCGGCAAAGCTCCCAAACTGGTGGCCGGCATAGCGGGTGGCAATTGTTTGATCATTACTAAGCCTGGTTTCTCCATTTAGCCATTTTTGTAAATCGGAATCACTAAGTGATTCAAGCCCGAGTTCTTTTTTTAACCCGGTTACATGAATAAGTGTAGGCTTCTTTAATGGGGTAGGCGCAACATGTTCATACAAAAATGCAGGAAGTTTTTGGAAAGAATTGTCAAAATTAATAGTACACTGAGACATGGTTTCTTTTTAATGTATTTTTTTGGGAGGCAAGGCAAATGCCACCGCCTCATGTTCAAAATGCCCGTTATGAGCACCATCACAAAAAGGTTTATTTTTAGAAAGGCCACAATGGCAAAGTGAAAGCACCTCTCGTCCCGCTAAATCATATACATTTCCATTTTTATCTACAATCTCAAAATCACTTTCTATTTTCAGGGAACCGTTGTTGTTTACTGTAATTTTCGTTTTAGCCATTATTATTTTGTTTTTAAAAGTGATTACTAAATTCATATAAATCTTGCCCAATAAAATTTTGGTTAAAATGTTCAATAAATTGAATGCTTGCAAAACCGCCATCGCTAACTATTATTTTTTTTCTGTTCATTGTGTAAGGCATAAAAATGTTATTGTTTATAAAGTAGGGACAGCAAATCTCAAACAGATATCTGTTTCAACTCTATTTATTTTCAATATCCTTGCTGTAAATAATGTGCTGCTGTAAATACCCAATTGCCTGGTTGGTTGATGTAATAATCTTCTACTTTTTTTAAAGGCAATGTTTTGTTACTGCATATATTATTCTAGTTTTCAACCATTTCAATTTTTATTGGTATTATAACTGTTGATTTCCCACACAATGATTGTTTTATCATCACCTGTTGAAACCAGGTAATTATTAAAATCAATCCATAAAATTTTATTTACCGAATGAGTATGACTTTCGTGTTGAGACTTATCTACCCGTAACAGCAACTCAAAGTTTTCGGCATCCCATATTTTAATGGTTTTATCCTTGCTTGCAGTAGCAAAAAACTTTTTACAAGGGCTGAAAACGATACTGTAAATGGCGTAGTTATGGGCAGGAATATGATGGATTAAAGCACAATCATTTTTAATATCCCATACATTTAAATAAGCATCTCTCGAACCGGATAAAAGGTATTTACCGTTTGCATGATAGCATACTGTATTTACTGAAAAATCATCAGCATGCCCCTTTAGAATTTTCTTTTCTTCAAAGGTATCCATATCAAAAATCCGAATAGAACCATCACCACATCCAATGGCTGCCTCTTTCAAAATAATGTTGAAATTGATACTGCGTATTTTTTTATCGCAAAGTTTCAATGCGGTTACCAGCGAGAAATCGTTGATTGACCAAACGGAAAGTGTACCATCACCCGCCACAGCCCAAAAGCATTCTTTTTC
>NZ_JACMOO010000344.1 GCF_014377975.1 Ferruginibacter sp. | reverse complement strand
TTAAAGGAAAGGCATACTTAACTGTCTGGCATAATAAGGAAGCCTGTATTTGGTTGCCATCAGGGATCGATTCTAATTCTTTTGCGGTAAAAACTCAAATTATCAAACCATTGAATTCCAATGGTGTCAAGGAAATTCAAATTAGTTATCTGCCGGAAAAGACTTTGCTATTGAAATATGGTAAAATCAAATTTCAAATGGGAGTTAATGAAAAATATGTTTTTGGTCAGGAACGTCCAGATTATGTATGCTTACCCGCTAACTTAAAATCAGTGGAAAAATATACCAGCAATACTCAAATCAAAAAGGTAATTTTGTACAGAAACAAGAATATCCAGAAAAGTGGTGATTCCCGGGTCTGGGATCTGTATTCGGATGGAGTTTTTAAAATAGATATTTAATAATGGAAAATTTAATACTCGAAGTTGCTGACAGAGTAGGCATGATCACATTGAACCGTCCGGAAAGAAAGAATGCGCTTTCTACTGAGATGATCGTAGAGCTTCAGCAAGCTTTCCTGCAATTTGAAGCTGATAAGGATGTAAAAGTAATTTTAATAAAGGCAGCAGGCAATGTATTTTGCTCTGGTGCAGACCTGGTTAAAATGAAAGAAATGCAAAGCGAACCTTGGGGAGTAAACCTTCAGGATGCCAAGCAATTAGAGCAACTTTACAGGATAATTTATACATTAAAAAAAGTAGTGATTGCCCAGATTGAAGGTCATGCACTTGCAGGTGGTTGTGGACTGGCATCAATTGCAGATTTTAGTTTTTCTATACCTGAGGCAAAATTTGGTTACCCGGAAGTAAAAATCGGATTTGTTCCTTCTATAGTTGCCTTGTTTTTAAAGAGAAAAATAGGTGGAAAAGCAAGGCCTTTGTTACTATCTGGTGATTCCATTTCCGCAGAACAAGCACTTAATATTGGCATGATTTACGAAGTGGTTTCTAAGGATGAAATCGGCCACCGGGTTTGGACATATGCCCAGCATTTGTGCCATACCAATTCTGGCCAGGCTATGGCATTGACTAAACAATTGCTTTTCCGTATCCAGAACATGAATTTTGGTGAAGCCTTAAATTACACTGCAGAACAAAATGTAGATGCAAGACTGACAACAGATTGCAAAAAAGGGGTTCAGGATTTTATAGATAAGAAAAAGATTGAATGGTAGCGCAATTTGGCTAGTAAAAATGATTGATAATTAGTTTCATTTTCTAATATTCCCTGCGACCTTTACGCCCCGGATTTCTAAAGTAAAAACAAATTATTCTGCGCCCATAGTTCAATGGATAGAATTTCAGATTCCGGTTCTGATGATGGGGGTTCGAATCCCTTTGGGCGCACTAGTGTACACCATAATAAAGCCTGTAAATAAACAATTTACAGGCTTTACCTTTTAATGGGTCGCAACAACGATTTTAAGTTATGAATTGGTGTAAACTTTAAGTAAAAAAGGCTTTTCAAGAATTTTTATACCTTTTTAACGGACCTAAATGCTCACTTAAGAATAGATTAAATAATGTAAACTTTCCTAGTCTATTTTTACCTTTG
>NZ_JACMOO010000343.1 GCF_014377975.1 Ferruginibacter sp. | reverse complement strand
CCTCCAAGTGCCCCATCATAATACCTTGGCTTTTTATCGCCAATTCTTTTCATTACCTTATCATCAAACCCCTCCCAATAACCTTTATATGCTGTTCCGCCATGCTGTCCATTAATAAAGATGACGAGTTTCCCATCAGGGTCTTTTGCCTGGATAGGTGTATTTAATGCAAAAGCAAAAGGGCTGGAAAAAGGGTATTTTATTTGTAAAGGGTCAACACCGAGCCATCTTCCTAAACGGGGGTCTAAAATCCTTGCACCAAAATCATAAGCATTCCCTTCTCCATAAACTTCGTCTGATTTCTCCTTGCCGTTGAAGCCGTATCGGTACGAATCAGTACAAGCCTGGTACTTCCTGCCCGTCATAGTCAAAGTGCCCCGTACCTACTGAACCCCAAAAAAGCTACAAGCATTTCTACCTGTAGCTTTTTTATCAATTAAAAAATAATATCACCTTGCAATATTTACTGCCCTTTTCTCTCTGATCACGGTAACTTTTATTTGTCCTGGAAAGGTCATTTCAGTTTGTATCTTTTGTGCTATCTCAAAACTTAGTTTGTCGCTATCGCTATCACTTACTTTATCTGCTTCTACAATTACACGTAACTCTCTGCCAGCCTGTATTGCATAAGCTTTTTCAACGCCCTGGTAAGCTTGTGCTAAATTTTCAAGGTCCTTTATACGTTGAATGTACTGCTGCATAATTTCCCTTCTTGCACCCGGTCTTGCGCCACTAATTGCATCGCAAGCTTGTATTATGGGAGAAATTACATATTGCATTTCCATTTCATCGTGGTGAGCTCCAATGGCATTTACTACCGCCGGGTTTTCACCATATTTTTCAGCTAGTTTGGCGCCCAATAACGCATGGCTCAATTCTGTTTCTTCATCGGGTACCTTGCCAATATCATGCAATAAACCGGCACGTTTAGCTAATTTAGGATTCATGCCCAGCTCAGCCGCCATGATAGAACATAAATTAGCGGTTTCGCGACTGTGCATTAACAGGTTTTGCCCGTAGGATGAACGGAAGCGCATGCGCCCTACCATTCTTACCAATTCCTTATGCAGACCATGCACGCCCAGTTCCATGGCCGTACGTTCGCCTATTTCCATTACCTGGTCATCTAACTGTTTTTTGGTTTTTTCTACCACTTCCTCAATACGGGCAGGGTGAATACGGCCATCGGCTACCAGCCGCTGTAATGATAAACGGGCAATTTCTCTGCGCAACGGATCAAAAGATGATAACACGATGGCTTCAGGAGTATCATCAACAATCAAATCTACGCCTGTAGCGGCTTCGATGGCCCTAATATTGCGGCCTTCCCGGCCAATGATGGAGCCTTTTATTTCGTCACTTTCCAGGTTAAATACGGTAATAGAATTTTCAATAGCCTGCTCTGCAGCCGTACGCTGAATGGTTTGAATTACAATTTTGCGGGCCTCTTTATTGGCTTTTAATTTTGCCTCTTCAATAATTTCCTGCTGTATTACCAATGCCTTTGTGTGTGCTTCCTGTTTAAGACTTTCAATCAATTGAGCTTTTGCATCTTCCGCAGATAATCCTGCCACTTTTTCCAGGCGGCGGATATGTTCTTCCTGGTGTTTTTCCAGTTCGGTGCGTTTGGAATTTACGACTTCTATCTGCCTGTTAAGCGTTTCTTTTATGGCTTCGTTTTCTTTTACCTGCTTTTCAAGATTGCCTTCTTTTTGGTTAATGCCTTGTTCTTTTTGTTTAATACGATTTTCTGCATCTATAATTTTTTGATTGCGCTGCATCACGTCTTTTTCATGCGTTGCTTTCATTTGCACAAACTTCTCCTTGGCATCCAGTTCCTTTTCTTTCTTTAAATTTTCGGCTGTAAATTCAGCTTCTTTTAAAATTAATTTTGATTGCTGTTCAGCTTCTTCTACTTGTTTTTTGGTATTTTTGGCAAAGATGATTTTGCCCAGTACAGTGCCGGTAACTAAGGCTGCTGCACCAACGATGACGTAAATTATGGTTGGTTCCATTGATAATTTTTTGTTTTAAAACGGTTCACAATCTGATATATACTTCTGTGCCCATAACTGGTAAGGCAAAAAGATAGTCAGCGAAGATAATGATTTTTTGCAGAGTTGGAGAGTGCTTAAAGGCGTTATTTAAGTAATTTACAATGCTTTATCAATGGCCAACTCCATTTTTAACAAAGCATCTGTTACTTCTTTTTCCAGTACCGGGTTACTGTCTGTGTTTGCAAGTGTGGCATACCATATCATTACCATGGCTATATAATCCTGCATGTCTTTACCACCAAACTGGGTTTTAAATTCTATTATTTTATCGTTAACGGTTTTTAAGGTGCGGCGGATCACTTCTTCGTCTTTTGCAAGCGTTTTTATGCGGTAGGTTCTATCGCCAATTACAATATTGATGGGAATGAGTTCTGACATATTTCTATTCACTTAATAAACCGATACATTTATCAATTTCTTTAATGTATTGATTGATCTGTTTTTCAAATACCTTTTTATCCTGCTCGTCCATTTGCCCAATGGATGATTTTAAAATACTTACCTGCTGTTCCAGCTGGTTTATTTTTTCCATTTCCTGTTCCCTTGCAGATTGAAGGTTTGTTACAGTCAACCGCAGCTTTTCATTTTCTTTTTGCAAAAACTGGTATTGCTTCAGCAATTGCTGCAGTTTATGGTTTATCCTGCTGATATATTCTTCTATTGCTGCCATAATTATTGTTGAAAAATTATAACATTTTCGTGCCGCTTGTTAAAATACGGCCTATTTCCTTATTTCTGCCTGCAATTCTTTTTCATAACAGGTAATAATCCTGTTCATCATTCCATCAATATCCTTATCTGTCATAGTCTTTTCTTCATCCAAAAAAGTAAAACTAATGGCCATCGATTTTTTATTAGCACCCAGTTTGTCACTTTCAAAAACATCAAACAAGTTAACGGAAGTTAATTTATTTAATCTGGCAGCCAAGGTTGCTTTTTCTACCTGCTCATATTTAAGCGCTTTATCTACCACAATTGAAAGATCGCGTTGTACTGCAGGAAATTTTGAAATCTCTTTGAAAGATATTTTGTGCGATTTGTTCAATAGTATTATTTTATCCCAATCAATATCCAGGCATAAAACGGGTTGTTTAATATCAAAACGTTCCAGCACTTTTTTATTTACTAATCCAATAGTGGCTATCATATCATTATTTATGGATGCTTTCACGCAGCTATCCAACTTATCATTCACCTCCCTTGTGTAAGTAGTTATGGCAAGGCCCAGCAAGGTTGTAATTTTTTCACAGATTGCTTTTGCAAAATAGAAATCAGCTTTTTCTCCCTTGCCTTTCCATCCGTCTTCATTTTTTTTACCTGTAATATAAATACTAATGTGTTGCTGCTCACTATATTTTCCTATACCATTTGTATGATAGGTTTTACCAAATTCAAAGAGTTGCAGGTTACTGTTGCGGCGGTTTAAATTGTAGGCAATACTTTCCAGCCCTGTTTCCATCATTTGGGGTCTTAGCACATTTAGGTCCGCACTCAGGCTGTTGATCATTTTTACAGTAGATTCCAAAACCGCTTCACTGTAATAAGCTGCGTTGGTAATACTGTTGGTAAAAATTTCATTGAAACCTGTGGCTGCAAGGTAAGCAGCAACCTTTTCTTTATATGCGGCTTCCTGAGCAAGCGTTTCAACAGCAGGCGAAATACTGATTACTGCTGGAATTTCTACATTGTCCAGTCCATCAATCCGCATGATCTCTTCCACAATATCCGCAGGGATACTGATATCTGGCTTACTAAACGGAACGGCTACACGAATATCATCTAACCCTTCTTTAATGATCTCAAATCCAAGTCCGGTTAAAATATTTTTAATGGTATCGCCATGATAATTTTTACCGCTTAATTTTTTTAAATAATGGTATTTTATGGCTACTTCGGTTTTGTGTTTTGGATTAGGATAAATGTCGGTAATATCTGAAGCTATTTCGCCACCGGCAATTTCCTTTATCATCACCGCAGCCCTTTTCAGCACATTTACCGTATTACTTATATCAACTCCTTTCTCAAAACGGGTGGCTGCATCCGTACGCAATCCATGCCGGAAAGACGTTGTGCGAATACTAGCCGGGTTAAACCAGGCACTTTCTAAAAAGATATTTTTTGTGGCCGTTGTAACACCACTTTGTACGCCTCCATACACACCTGCTATGCACATGGCTTCTGTTTCATTGCAAATCACCAGGTCTTCTGCTGATAATTTCCTTTCTTTATTATCCAATGTTGTAAAAGGAGTGCCCCCCGGCAAATTTTTTATAATTACTTTATTACCGGTAATCATATCCGCATCAAAAGCATGTAAGGGCTGTCCCGTTTCATGCAAAATAAAATTAGTAATATCCACTATATTATTGATGGGCCGCAGACCAATGCTTTTTAATTTTTGCTGTAACCATTTGGGGCTTTCTGCAATAGTAATACCCCGTATGCTTACCCCGGCATACCGTTCGCACGCAGCGCTATTCTCAATAATAACCTCCACCGGTAATCCCTGTTTATCTGGTTTAAAAGTATTTTTAAAAGGAGATTTTACCTGGGTATTTTTTTTTGTATGATGTGTTGACCATGCACAAACATCCTTCGCTACGCCAAGATGACTCATAGCATCCATCCGGTTGGGTGTAAGTCCTATCTCAAAAATAATGTCGGTATATGTTCCAAAATAAGCAGCAGCGGCAATACCCACTTTAGTGTCGGCGGGTAAAACAAGTATACCGGCATGGTTATCATTTAACCCAATTTCGTCTTCGGCGCAAATCATACCATAACTTTCCAGCCCACGAATTTTTGCTTTTTTCATTGTCATTGGTTCACCATTAAACGGATAGATGGTTGCGCCAACCATTGCTACCACTACTTTTTGGCCTACCGCTACATTTGGTGCGCCGCATACAATCTGTAATGTAGTGTCTGTACCAATATCAACTTTGGTAAGGCTTAATTTATCCGCATCGGGATGTTTGGTGCATTCCAATATCTCACCGGTTACCAATCCTTCCAGACCACCTTTTAATTCCTCGTATTTTTCCATGCTCTCCACTTCCAGTCCTATCGAAGTAAGAATTTTACTTAATTTTTCCGGTTCTATTTTTTCCGGTAAGTATTCGCTAAGCCAGTTGTAACTAATAGTCATTGATAAATGATTAATTATTGAGATTCGCAAAGATAGCAATTGACAGTTAAGGATGAAATAAGGGATGGATTGTATTAAAAAACCAGCCTAAAAAAATTACTCATTCATGCTTAATAAAACAAGTAAAAAAAAACTTACCCTCGGTGAAGAAAAATAAAAGTGAGGGCAACGGTATGTTAATAAATTGTTACGCAACGCGGCTGCATTTGATTTTTAGCTGTTAATAAACCTGTGTATAAGCCGTTAATAAGCTATTTTTGTATGTGAATTTGCTGTGGAAAATCAACATAAAAAGTTGGTGACATTATAATGTGGATAACGGTAAGGAAATTGACTTTATCTTAGCCGCCCTGCAATATTTTTTTGGTTAGAGAACAAAAAAATATAAAATGGAAGTATCAGTTGTTATCAGGTTTTCAAATTTGGCAACACTATCTGATTCAACAAAACGACGTATCAAAATCAACCTTACCAATTACGATTAATTAGAACAAAAAAATGGAGTTGACTAACCTGAATAAAGATAGAAAAGTGAGAAGAAAACCTTCCCTGGACATGGGAAATATGGTTTTTGGAAAAGTACCTCCTCAGTCGAAAGATTTGGAAGAGGCTGTTCTTGGAGCCATTATGCTCGAAAAAAGTGCATTTGATACAGTGATAGAAATTTTAAAAGCGGAATGTTTTTATGTTGAAGCCAATCAGCGGATTTTTAAATCAATGATTTCATTGGCACAAAAAAGTATGCCGATAGATTTGCTGACTGTGGTGGAAGAATTAAAATTTAAAGAAGAGCTGGACCTGGTAGGAGGGCCGTATTATGTATCAAAATTAACCAATGCAGTTGTTTCTTCGGCCAATATTGAAGCCCACTCCAGAATTGTACTGCAGAAATTTATACAACGGGAACTGATTAGAATCAGCGGTGAAATAATTGGCGATGCTTATGAAGACAGCACCGACGTATTTGATTTGCTGGATGACGCAGAAAGTAAATTGTTTGAAATAACGAACAGCCATCTGCGTAAAAATTTCGATGATATCAATACGGTGCTGGTAAAAACCATTCAGCGCATTGAGGATATGCGTAACCGGGATGAAGACCTCACCGGTGTTCCCAGTGGCTTTCCATCGCTTGATAAATTAACGTATGGCTGGCAGCCAACTGATCTTATTGTATTGGCAGCAAGACCTTCCGTTGGTAAAACTGCCTTTGCGCTGAACCTTGCCCGCACTGCCGCATTGCATCCCACAAAGCCAACAGCAGTGGCATTTTTTAGTTTAGAAATGAGTGCAGGCCAGTTGGTACAACGTATTTTAAGTGCTGAAAGTGGAATATGGCTGGAGAAAATAAACCGTGGTAAACTGGAGGAGCACGAAATGAAACAATTGTACAAGCAGGGAATTGAACGCCTTAGCAACGCCCCAATTTTTATTGACGATACTGCAGCCTTAAATATTTTTGAGTTAAGGGCTAAATGCCGCAGACTAAAAAACAAACACAATCTTGGTTTGATCATTATAGATTACCTGCAATTGATGAGTGGTGGCGGCAACAATAAAAATGGCAACAGGGAGCAGGAAATCAGCAGTATTTCAAGAGATTTGAAAGGGTTGGCCAAAGAGTTACAAGTACCCATTATTGCATTAAGTCAGTTAAGCCGGGAAGTAGAAAAAAGAAAGGAAGGTGCTAAAATTCCGCAGTTGAGTGATTTACGTGAATCAGGTGCCATTGAACAGGATGCGGATATGGTAATGTTTTTATACCGCCCCGAATACTATGATATTACCGCTAATGAACATGGCGAAAGTAACAAGGGCGAAACCTATGTAAAGATTGCCAAACACAGAAACGGTAGCCTTGATACCATTAAGTTAAGAGCCTTACTGCATATTCAAAAATTTGTGGAAGATAATGAGGGTGGTGATGATTTTGGCGGGGGCATTCCGGGGGGTAATTTCAGGCCGGTTAAAAGTGATGATGATGGCGGCGCAAAATTATATATCCAGAAAGGTAGTAAAATGAATGATGGGGCATTTGATGACGATGCACCTTTTTAATACATAATTTTTTAATGGATAATGAATAATTATACGGAAAACCCAATGGCTACAGCCGGTAATTTTTAATTTAAATTTACAGAAAAAGTAAACTATGCAACCAATAGCCACATCAATAAAACAAAAACTGCACTAAACACCTGATAGCATTGATGACGAAAAAGTATTGGAAGCCTTTGACACCATTCCGGGCAGTTACAGAAATGTTGCCAAAGATTAGGTATTATCTGATGGAGACTTGAAGGAATTGAAAAAAGGGGGCTGGCCAAACTGCAGGTAGAAACACAAGCTGCAGTCTGGATGAATATTAAAAATAATGAACGAAAAATATAAATATTGAATCCATTATTGCGGATGATGTAAGATTAGTTTTTTTTGAAATGATTGAATGGTATATTCTTATAACACGAAAAACTTTAGAAGAGCTATTTTAAAATACTTTTCTTAGCTCAATATTTTAAGGTCAAAGAAAAATAAATTGTTGTTTATTCATTTATCTGCAGTGGAAGAAACCCTGAGTTAATCAACAAAAAAATTAGCTAAATGGCACTTCCTTTTTTTTATACACAAGAAATTAAACCAGGGGCAACGCAATTTTTTTTAGGCGAAGAAACATCCAAACATGCAGTACAGGTTTTGCGTATGCAAAACGGCGAAGAATTATTGTTAACCGATGGAAAGGGTAATTTATTTACCACGGAGATCATTGACCATAACCGAAAGAAATGCGCCGTTAAGATATTATCTGAAACTGTTATGTCGCCTCCGGCAAAAAAAATCACTATTGCTATTTCATTGATAAAAAACAGCACCCGTTTTGAATGGTTTCTTGAAAAGGCTACAGAAATTGGTGTAACCGAAATTATCCCTTTGTTATGCAGCCGTACAGAAAAGCAATTTTTCAGGCACGACAGAATGAAAAACATACTGGTCAGCGCTATGTTACAATCTCAGCAATGTTGGTTGCCTTTACTACACGAGGCTACAAAATTTATGGAGCTTGTTAATCAATCAACCGTTCATCAAAAAATTATTGCGCACTGCGAAGAAGGGGTAAAGAAGCAACTTCACCAACACATTAACTCATCAGCACATCAGTTAGTTTGTATTGGTCCGGAAGGAGATTTTACCCCGGATGAAATAGCCGCAGCGATACAAAATAATTTTTTACCGGTTGCATTAGGAAATACCAGGTTAAGAACAGAAACTGCCGGAGTTGTAGCCGCGGCCCTTCTTTGCAGCCATTAATGCAATTGCAGAGTAATTATTAACTTGCGTGATGCAACACACTGCTGTGAGTTAGTGTTGGTTTGTTTAGTTCTGCCACACGGCGTTTCTTTTGTCTTTTCAACAGGGTCATATTTGGTATCTCTACTAAAAAAGAAAATGCCATTTCACAATAAATATAATTTTTTAAATGTAGTTCATGTGCTTTATCTGCATTCCATCCTTTCATCAGCAGCGATAAACCAATCATTACTAAAAACGACAAGGCCAGTATTTTCAGCGAAGGATATTTATTATATCAGAAAAATTTTTGGAGCTGAATAAAAGCAAAATAAACATAGCTATTTTACCGGTACCATCAAAATGTCAACATGATCGGCAGTGACTGCTGCGGTGATGATGCTGTCAAACGAAAATACCATATCAATCAACATGATCTGTGTAACCGCTTTACCCATGGTAAGTGTCAGCTTATTACCGTTCTGGTAACTGTCCTCTTCACCCTCCAGTTTATGATGTATTTCCATTACCGTTTTGTAAATTAAAAATGGTCCCCCGGCCAACAGTACAAGGCTTGCAAGATCAAATAATTTATAAAATATTGTAAAAAACAACTTTGCCTCCTTGGATTAGCAACCAGCCAGGTGCCAACAGGAATAAACTGCGGATAATGATACCCGTTATCATCCAGATCCTTCGGACAGTTTTTTCTTTTTCCGGCGGTAAACGGTTTATGATAATGCTACTAACTATTACAATATCAATACCCAAAACAATTTGATAAAATCATCATAAAAAAAACCGACAATACTTTGAGAAATAAATAAATATTCCGTATAAAATTTACTACGTAAATCTATTACAAGGCTTTGCAAATATTTGTTACAATAGCAGGGCCTTCATAAATAAAACCTGTCCAGACCTGCACCAGTGAAGCACCAGCTTGTATATTTTCTTTCGCATCAGCACCTGTAAAAATTCCGCCGCTGGCAATGATGGGTATTTGCCCGTTTGTTTTATAATACAGATAATTTACCAGTTCTATACATCGTTGTTTTAATGGCAGACCGCTTAACCCACCTGCTCCAATCTCATTTAAAATGGCTTTGTTTGTAAAAAGCGCCGAGCGGTCAATAGTGGTATTGGCAGCTACCAGGCCTTCCAGTTTAATTTCCAGTGCAAGTTCAATTACATCATCAATCTGGCTAATGGTAAGATCTGGCGAAATTTTTAATAATATGGGCTTTGGATTTTCCTTTGTACGATTAAGCTGTTGCAGATTTTGCAAAATTTTTGATAAGGCATCTTTTTCCTGTAATTCTCTCAGGCCAAGCGTATTAGGGCTGCTTACATTTACCACAAAATAATCAACATAATCATGCAAGGCAGTAAAGCAAATTTCATAATCTTTCCAGGCATCTTCATTAGGCGTAATTTTATTTTTACCAATATTTCCACCAATAACCAGTTTATGATTACCATTTGATAGCTGATTGTTTGATAGCCGGCTGTCAACTTTCAACCGCCAACTCTTCAAATTTTGTGCAACTGCTTCCACCCCATCGTTGTTAAACCCCATCCGGTTAATCATTGCTTTGTCTCTTTGTAAACGAAATAACCTTAGCTTATCGTTTCCCGGCTGTGGCAGTGGTGTTACTGTTCCTATTTCTATAAAACCAAAACCCAGGGCTTCCAATTCATTAAGGTACAAGGCATTCTTGTCAAAGCCGGCACCAAGCCCAACAGGATTTTTGAAGGAAATATTCCCCAGCTTAAACCTGTTACTGGTAAAGGGAGGAGGGGTAAATTTTTTCGCAATCAATTTTTTTAAAAAGCCAATTTTACAAATCAATTTAAGGGCATTCATAGAAAAATAATGAACCTTTTCCGGATCAAATAAAAATAAAAAAGAGCGTAATAATCTATACATATAGCAGTAAAAGTACAGCAGTGTTTTCAATTTTTCGTTTTGATATAGAAATTATAACTTTGGTTTATAAAGTTGCATAAACAACTATTTAAAATTTGCGTATCGATAATCAAACAACAAATTAAATTTAATAAAATGCAGGAAGCATATATTATAGCAGGATACAGAACTGCCATCACCAAAAGTAAAAAAGGTGGGTTTAGGTTTACAAGGCCAGATGACCTTGCCATTGATGTTATAAAAGGATTACTGGCCAGCGTACCACAATTGGACGTTAAAAGAGTAGATGATGTAGTGGTGGGAAATGCTGTACCCGAGGCGGAACAAGGCTTACAGATAGGCAGGATGATCTCCGCAAAGGCTGTCGGCATTCATGCGCCGGGAATTACAATCAACCGGTATTGCGCCAGCGGGCTGGAAAGCATTGCGATGGCTACCGCCAAAATAAGAAGCGGTATGGCGGAATGTATTATTGCCGGTGGCGTGGAAAGTATGAGTATGGTACCCACAGCCGGCTGGAAAACATCTCCGTCTTTTTCCATCGCATCTGAAGAACCTGATTTTTATTTAAGCATGGGTTTAACGGCCGAAGCGGTTGCAAAAGAATACAACGTTAGCCGGGAAGACCAGGATGTATTTAGTTATAACAGTCATTTAAAAGCGGGTAATGCCATTAAAAATGGTTTCTTTAAATCGGGGATTCTTCCCATTAACGTGGCGGAAGTTTACTTAGATGCAAATGGTAAAAAACAGCAACGGAATTTTTTGGTAGATACAGATGAAGGAGTACGTGCCGATACTACCCCCGAAGGACTGGCCAAATTAAAACCTGCTTTTGCAGCGGGAGGATGTATTACGGCAGGTAATTCTTCTCAAACCAGTGATGGTGCTGCATTTGTAATTGTTATGAGTGAAAGAATGATTAACGAACTGGGTTTAAAACCCATTGCCCGTTTGGTAAATTGCGCCAGTGCGGGGGTACATCCACGCATTATGGGTATTGGCCCGGTTGAAGCAATTCCTAAAGTTTTAAAACAGGCAGGAATGAATTTAACCGATATTGATTTGATTGAATTGAATGAAGCCTTTGCAAGTCAGTCGCTGGCTGTTATACGCCAGTTGGATTTAAATCCTGAAAAGGTAAATATCAACGGAGGGGCAATTGCATTGGGCCACCCGCTGGGCTGTACAGGTTGCAAGCTTACCATTCAGTTAGTGAATGATATGAAAAGATTGAATAAAAAGTATGGGATTGTATCGGCCTGCGTTGGCGGAGGGCAGGGCATTGCAGGCATCATTGAAAGTATTGAGTAGCTGTTTTTATTCTGTTGTTTATGTTAAAAAAAATACTAACCAAGGCAGGATTTTACAACTTAACAATCAATCTCAATTTAAAATTAAATGTGGCCAAGAGGTTTTTGTGCATCTGTCATTCGTGAACTGGCAACTATTCCATTTAGTTCTAAGGTGAATAAATATCATTAAAATTCATCTCAACATGTAACTGCGAATGACTGCCATAGCTTTTTTATTTTTAACAGGCTACGAGGCAGTGTGTAGCTGCATCTGATGGCTGTCGGATGACAGCCTCTCCTCTTAGCCGATCGAATCATTCTTAGACAAGGTTGGGGTTCCCGCCAACCACAAGATGGCAGATGAAAATTCTATTCTTAGACAGCTTCTAAGAAGTAGTGTGTTGCAGCATCTGATGGCTATCGGATGACAACCTGTCCGCTACTGCGGATCGTATTATTTAACTTTTTCATTTTCAATTTGGCTTCAACTTTCTTCAAAAACACATTTAATATTTATATTTAAATATTAATCCCGGCCGGTGTTTCTTCAAAAGATAACCAACGGATAACAATCATAAGTTATTAATTTTGCAAAAAGCCAACCTTAGCGGCTATTTTACAATCTTTATTATCAAAAATAACCATGGGTTTTAAAAAAACAGTTCTATCGCTGTCAATTTTTGTACTGTTTTCAGGATGTGCTTTTGCACAAAATTTTGATATTGATCTTTTAAAAAAAATCAACGGCAACGAAAGTAATTTTAAAAACAATTATTTTAAAGCTACTGCACAAAGTGTTTTTGTTTTTAATATTGCTGCACCTATAAGTGTTTTTACTGCAGGGTTAATTAATCATGACAAGCAGTTGCAAAAAGATGCCATCTATATGGCAGGTGGTTTTATAGCCTCAGCAATTGTTACGCAGGGCCTTAAAAGCATTATAAAAAGAGACAGACCTTTTGTAACATATAGTTATATAATAAAAAGGGATGCGGGTGGCGGTTACTCGATGCCATCGGGCCACACATCTGGTGCGTTTTGTACTGCCACATCTTTAAGTTTGCTTTTTCCAAAATGGTATGTAATAGCTCCCTGCTATTTATACGCAGCTTCTGTTGGTTATGCAAGAATGTACCAGGGCGTTCATTACCCAACAGATGTATTGGCAGGTGCCGTTGTTGGTGCTGGCAGTGCCTGGCTTGCTTACAAAGCAGAAAAATGGATACATAAAAAACATACAACACACAAAACACCAGCAACGGTTTTATTATGATAAAAAAATTTATAGCGCTGCTATTTATTATGAGTCCGGTAATTGTTTTTGCAAATGCCAGCATTGATAGTTTGCCTGCTTTAGCAGACAGTGCTGCACCTTCGGCTAAACAAAAAATTTATTACGAAAAAAACGGCGACTCCTTTACGTGTAATAAGCCCAAAACGTTTGATTTTTTAACCCACATTCCCGGTGATGCTGTTGGTTATACAAAGCAATCTTTTCAAAAACAAAATTTGTATAAACTGGGGATTATTGCGGCATCCACAGCGGTGCTGATAATTTTTGACCAACAAATTACGGATGGGGTACAAAGTTTTGCACGATACAATGGCATAAGTGCCACCGAAGATTTTACTCCGATAGTTACGGTGAAGTTATTTGGTAAAAAAACCAACCTGGGTAAAATGCCCCACAATGTAAATACAGCGTTTTATAATTTGGGTCAGGGATCTTCAGTTGTCTTGATGGCGGCGGGTTTTTTAATTGCCGGAAAAATTAAACACGATAACCGGGCATTGCAAACAGCCAGCCAGTTAGGTGAATCATTTTTAGCGCTGGGCCTCGGTACACAACTAATGAAATATGGAACGGGCAGGGAAAATCCTTCTGCAGCAAGTATTCCTGGCGGCAGGTGGCGGCCTTTCCCTTCCATGAAAGATTTTCAAAATAACAAAACAAAATATGATGCTTTTCCTTCGGGCCATTTAGCAACTTTTGTGAGTGCTGTTACCATCATTTCTCAAAACTACCCAACCGTAAAATGGGTAAAGCCTTTGGGCTACACTATTTCGGCATTGCTAAGTTTTGCTATGATGAATAATGGGGTACATTGGGCCAGCGATTTTCCAATGGGATTTGCACTGGGCTATGGTTTTGGTAAATTCATCACGAAAAAAAATCACATCCGGCTAACCTCAGCAATGTAAGTTGGGTATATTGCTACACTATGTTTCTCAGATAAAATAATACAAGTGTAAAAGCACCCTGCAATAAAAGGGTGCCATCCAAAATGCCGTAATGGTAAAAATGAGTTGCCTGCAGTTTCCGGTTATTTATAAATATAAATGTTGTAGCTGCCGAAAGCGCCAGCGGATATATCAGCCATGCAAGAACAGTGTATTTATAATGCTGTATAAACACAACCATAAATAAGAACAATACTATATTGGCAATAATTATGGCGGCGTTTTTACCAATCAGCAGGGGGATAGTTTTTAATCCCTGCCTTGCATCTGCTTCCATATCTCTAATATCAAAAGGGATGGTGATGGCAAACACGAACATAAAACGTTCTGCAAGCATCAACAAAATATTTTCTTTGGAATGTATTCTCCCCGATTGAATAACGGGTAAAAGAATGGTAGAAGCCGACCAGACAAATGAAATTAAAAAGATTTTCAAACAGGGAATTTCCCGCAACCTGAAAATGAGTTTACTATTTTTATACACCGGAACCGAATAAAAAAATGTAAGGAGGGCAATGGGAGCAAGCGTAATTAAAACTTTTATGTCTGCATAAAAAACAGTCCATAAAAAGCCAAGTACGGATGCAGCTACCAGTGTATAAAAAAAGGATAAATTATTTTTTACCCATCTGTGTTTTACAGAATTCAATGCATCTTTATTGGTAAGTACCGTTACAAACCGATGCAGGTTATAATCAAAAAGTGTAGAAAAAAAAATCAGCAGTAAATAGGGATGAAATTGCGGGTGCATCCCAAGTTGTATCTGTGTTTCAAGCGTAAGTGATACTGCTGCCAGCGCAATAAAAATATTGGTATTGATTAAAAAATAAAATAGCTTCAAAGCAGTATTCTTTATTTAAATGCAAGTTACCTTATTTATCAAATATCATTAAACTGCCATTCTATTAAACTTGAAAATAAAAACCAATTATCCCTTGTGATCAAACTCAAATGGTTTTGACTGTTTATAATTTTCATCATAACGCACAAAAAAGTATAAATAAATAACACGGCTCAGGCGCATCAGCCAGGGTTGTATCAATACCAATAATACACCATTGATACCCAGCCAGTAAAATATCCGGTCATCTTCTGTTGATACACCAATCAGCACCAGCCATGCAACAAAAGTGCTAACAGAAAAAGCTACTGCCAGTGCATAACTTACATAGCTGGTACCAAACCAAAATCCATATTCAAGATCATATCGTTGCCCGCATTCAGGGCAATTTTCCGGCATATCCAATATGTAAGTAAGTTTTATTTTTTTAAAAGGATTTTTATGTGTAAACATCGGGCCCCGTCTGCACCTGGGGCAACGCTCTGTAAGGATACTCCATAAATAATTTGGTTTGGGCCTTTTATTTTCCATGTGTAAAGTTAATTAAAAACAGGGGTTGCCGCCTGACCTCCGGATAAAAAACCGGAACCCTGTTCCTGATAAGGGAATTTTAAAATCCCATTTTTTTATGAAGCGTCCTGAAATTTTTAGTTCGAAAAATAAATTACATCAAACAAATCAGTGTTCTAAATCCAATAATTGCAGCCATCTGACATCTTGCTTACTGCAATTGCATTTTTTTTCTTTCTCCAATCTGCTGACGCCACATGGCATAATACAAACCTTTTTCGGTGAGTAAACTTTCATGTGTTCCTGTTTCTACCACATCTCCCTGTTCCAATACATAAATTCTGTCTGCGTGCATGATGGTACTTAAGCGGTGGGCTATTAAAATAGTGATTTGTTCTTTGGCTGAAGAAATATCTTTGATGGTATTCGTGATCTCTTCTTCCGTTAACGAATCGAGGGCAGAAGTGGCTTCATCAAAAATAAGCAAATGTGGTTTTCTCAGCAATGCACGGGCAATAGACAGCCGTTGTTTTTCACCGCCCGACAATTTTAAACCACCTTCGCCTATCATAGTGTCTAAACCCTTTTCGGCACGGGCAACTAAATTGGTACAACTTGCTTTTTGTAACACATCCGTCAAATCTTTTTCAGTTGCTTCCGGATTAACAAACAACAGGTTTTCTTTGATGGTGCCGCTAAACAGATTGGTATCCTGTGTTACAAAGCCAATCTGCTTTCTCAGGTCATCAAAATTTATTTCGGTTTCGTCTAGACCATTGTATTCTATCCTGCCTTCCTGGGGCCGGTACAAGCCTACCAGCAATTTCATTAAGGTAGACTTGCCGCTGCCGCTTGGCCCTACAAAGGCGATGGTTTCCCCAAGCGTTACATCAAAAGTAATTGTATCAATGGCTTTATGGCTGGCTGTACTGTGTTTAAAACTTACACCTTTAAATGCCAGCTCATTTATTGTACCTAGCGATTTAGGATTTACCGCTGTAGGTTCAGGAGCTTTATTCATCAGCGTATGAAAATTATTTAACGAAGCTTCCGCTTCCCTGTAAGAAAGAATAATGTTGCCGATTTCCTGTAATGGACCAAAAATAAAAAAGGAATAAAAAGTAAGGGTGATCACTTCACCTGCGGTTAATTTATCCTGAAAAACCAACCACAGTAAAGTAAACATAATTAGCTGCCGCAGAAAGTTTACAAAAGTGCCCTGTATAAAACTGAGTGTCCGGATGCTTTTTACTTTGCGCAACTCAAGGTCAAGAATCTTATAAGTATTTTTATTTAAACGACCGATTTCCTGGTTGGTTAATCCGAGGCTTTTTATCAATTCAATGTTCCTTAAAGACTCTGTAGTGGTACCTGCCAATACAGTCGTTTCTTTTACAATATTTTTTTGAATCCCTTTTATTTTCTTGCTCAGCAAGCTGGTCAGTAAAGCCAGTACAATCATACCACCCAGGTAAATCGGCATGATAGACCAATGCAATCTTACCGCGTAAATGGATACAAACACAATACCCACCAGCATTCCAAACAAAACGTTTATAAATGAAATGATAAAGCGTTCGGTATCCAGTCTTACTTTTGAAAGAATGGACAATGTTTCGCCACTGCGCTGGTCTTCAAACTCCTGGTAAGGCAGTTTCATGGAATGCTGAAGCCCATCAGTAAAAATTTTAGCGCCAAATTTTTGAACAATTACATTCCCAAAATAATCCTGGAAAGCTTTAGCAATTCTGGATACCATGGCCACACTGATTAAAATACCCAGCATGCCCAGTACACCCCTGATAAATTCTCCATGAGGTCTGGCTCCGGTAGAGTGAAATACTTTTTTTGCATCATAATAACCTGTCTCTTTTGGATGAGCAGCGAACTGATCAATAAGCTTTCCAAAAAAAAATGGGTCAAGCATGGAAAATACCTGGTTGATTGCTGCCAGTAAAAGCGCCAATGCAATCAGCCCTTTATATGGTTTTAAATAAGTAAGTAAAATTTTCATGTATGAAATTAATCAGTAAAATTATATCGAAAATTTTCAATGTGTCAAATATCATACAAGTTCGTAAAAAATGACAAGATTGCAGACTGGGTTTAGCAGCATTTTATTAAAATAATAATATTCAAAATATTTAAGGGTCAACTACCGGCTTTGCTATAAATGCATTTTGTTTTTTAATAACCGATGTCTATCAAAATAATTTCGGTTCTTTGACTACAAAATCATTTCCTCCATGAAGATTTCTGGTTTTACCATTATTAAAAATGCCCTGTTAAATGATTATCCGATTGTAGAAGCAATCACATCTATATTGCCTTTGGTGGATGAAATGATTGTATTGATTGGCGACAGCAAAGATGATACAGAGCAGTTAATTCGAAACATACAAAGTCCTAAAATTAAAATTCATCATTCGGTTTGGGATACAGTAACCTATACCAGCGGAACCGTTCTTGCTGCTGAAACCAACAAAGCATTTAACCTGACAGATCCGGAGAGTGAATGGGCTTTTTACATACAGGGCGATGAGGCGGTGCATGAAAAATATCATGCTATTATTCAACAAGCCTGTGCGCAGTACAAGGATGATAAGAGGGTAGAAGGCTTGTTGTTTAATTACCTGCATTTTTACGGAACCTACGATTATGTTGGCGATAGCCGTAAGTGGTACGATAAAGAAGTTCGTATTATCAGGAATGATAAAAAAATACGCAGTTACCGGGATGCACAGGGTTTTAGGGTAGGTGAGCGTAAATTACAGGTGAAGCAACTGGATGCGTACATCTATCATTATGGCTGGGTAAAAAGCGCTGAAACTATGATGGCTAAAAATACTCATGTAGCCGAAGTTTGGCACAAAGATGAATCGCTGGCGAAATACAAACTCTCTGACCTGAGCCATAATTTCGGGCATTTCGATAGTCTTAAATTATTTAAATTAACGCACCCCGCGGTGTATCAAAAAAGAATCCTCGAAAAAAACTGGCACCTTGAACTGGACATTTCAAAGAAACATTTTTCTTTGAAAAACCGGCTTTTATATTATGTAGAAAAGTGGACAGGGGTAAGACTTTTCAATTTTAAAAGTTATAAAATTATCCGCTAATAATCCTGCCGCTCAAAAATTAATTTGTTTTATTTTCTCTGTTGAAGCAATTCATGCAGAAATTTATATTTAAGAAAGATGTATTTTGAATCGGTACAGGCAGTAATATAACCTGCCTTTCCATCCAAAAATCCAAGGCGTACAATATAGTTTTGTACAAAACTAAAAGTGGGTGAAATAAACCTTTTTAGCAGGGTGGCTTTTCTCCCCTGGTCTGCATATTTTTCAGCACTCAGCCGGGCATATAAAATTGTTTTAGCCCGGTATTCGGCGAGGTCTTTCATGGTATAATGCAGTAACCCGCCCGGTAGTAATTTTTTGTGAATACCGCTGCCAATAATATTTTCATGCACCAGCAATAAATCCCAGGCGGCATTATGTTTGTTATATAAGCGATACACTTTGTCTTTGCCCCATTCGCCAAATCTTAATTTTTTTGTTGCTAAAAAATTGCTTCTTTTAAATCCATATAAAATACTGTTATCTTCCAATGATAAATTTGTAATGGCTGCTGCCAGTTTGGGAGTAACTCTTTCATCAGCATCCAATGCCAGCACCCAATTATTTACGGCAATTGCAGCGGCTTCATTCCTGGTTTGGCCATATCCTTTCCAGTCTGTTTGCAGTAACCTGGCGCCGGCCTTTATTACAAGAGCCTGGGTATTATCCTGGCTTCCGCTTTCTGCAACAATAATATCTTTGCTAACCTGCTTTGCACTCATAATACAATCCACAATATTTTCTGCTTCGTTTTTTGCAATGATGATTACAGAAATGGAATTCATTATTTTTATTTGAATGAATGTAGTACTTTATCAACATATAGAAAAGATGTTTACACTAGTTACAGAATTGTATCTCTTTAATTTTAAAACAGTCATATACACAACTTGTTGGCATAAGACTATTTTTTAAATTAATTTAGCGGTTTATTATGTTGCCAACCATTCAATTATTTAGTGCTTATTACAAACCATTCCCGCTTTTACCAAAAGCAGATTATATTACTCCCGTGCAGGCAGGTGCAGCAATTACACCTATAAAATTAGCTATGCAGGGAGATGATACAGGAGATAATATGTCTGAATTAAATCCTTTTTACAGCGAATTAACTGTTGCTTATTGGGTAATGAAAAATGTTGATAGAACAAAGGCAGATGCCTGGGGACTTTGCCATTACCGGCGCTACTTTATTGAAGATAAGTATAAGCTTTTTGTAAAAAAAAGAAGTCGTTATTATTACCGAACATCTCAAAAAATATTGGATAACATACTAACTCCGAAACTATACACTACTTTGCAGGAGTTGTTATTGTGTCATGATGTAATTGTGCAAAGACCTGTTTGGGCAATGAAAGAAAAAGGTATTGTTTATACTATTAAAGATGCGTACACAGAAGCTCATTTTAAAGAAGATTATGATGCAATGATAGAAGTGGTTGTTGAAAAATTTCCGGACTTTGCCAAGAGTATTGATAACTACGGGCAGTTAACTAAAATGTGTTATAACAATATGATGATTGCCAGGTGGAGTGTGTGGGATGATTATTTACATTTTTTATTCACTGTTTTAAAAGAGGTTCAACATCGCATTAACATGCACAAAGAAGGTTACCAGTCAAGAGTTTTTGGCTTTTTGGCCGAGCGGTTACACAATTTATTTATTTATCATCATCAACTAAAAGCAGCACATCTAACCCTTGGGTTATTTGAAGATAAACTATGAATTTACTTTACATGGCTTTTGGCCCCAACGCTCAAATACATTTACAAACAGCATTCTCTATCTATTCATTTCTTACACAGAAGCAGTTTGTAAGCTCTATCAATATTGTTACCGATAATGAGGACTTTTATAAGCATTTACAGCCACATGTGCACATCATTAAAGTAACAGAAAATGATTTAACCGCATGGAAAGGAACGCATCAGTTTTTCTGGCGGATAAAAATTAAAGCAATTGAAAAAGCCTGCCATTTGTATCCAAATGAACCCATAGTTTATTTGGATTGTGATACTTTTTTATTTGGTGATCTGGCAGATATTAAAAGCAGCATGGAAAAAGGTTTTGCGGTAATGCACGATAATGAAGGAGAACTTTCCCGCAGGAAAAATAAATCACAAAAAAAATTATGGCAGCAGGTGCAGGGAAAATCTTTTGGAGGTATTACCATACAACCTGCACACCGTATGTGGAACTCCGGTGTGGTTGGTTTGCCCAATACAAAAAATGGAAAAGATTGTGAACTGATACTGGCGGTGTGTGACGAAATGTGTGCCCAGGGAATTACAAGATATTTTATTGAGCAATTTTCGCTTTCGCTTGCGTTAGAAAAAATCTATGGTTTAGCAGAAGCTAAATCTGCAATTGTACACTATTGGCCGGCAAAAGATTTATGGGATAAGCAGATAAATAATTTTTTTATACAAGCCTATTTTGCCCAGTGGAATTATGAAAAAATAATTGAACAAATCAAATTATTTGACACTTCAAAAATGCCTTTTTACCAAAAGGTAAAAAATACCAACCTGCGTTTAAAAGTATTACTCGACAAGGTTTTTCCCAATACCAATCTGCAATATTTACCTTCAAAATAAGGTGCAGATTTTTATTTATGCTATGAATGATTTTAGATTTCAATTAATAAACCACTTCTTTCTGAATCCATTTCCATGTTCTGATAATTCCTTCAGCTAAGCCAATTGTGGGCTTAAATCCGATTTCCTTTTGCGCTTTGGAAATGTCTAAAATATTTACAGGAACGTCAAAATTTCTGGAAGGTTTGTACTCCACTTCCACACCAATATTAAGCCCTGTATTAATTGCCGCCACGATATCATTTAACGAGTAACCTTTGCCCCCACCAATATTATAAATGGAGGTATTTTTTATCTGTGCCAGTGCATTTAATACAGCGGCAGCCACGTCTTTAACATACACATAATCCCTTACTACCGACCCATCGCCCCATATTTCAATCTTCTTTTTTTGTACAATATTTTTAAGCCATACACCAATTACACCTTGATTTTTATATAGGTTTTGTCTTTCGCCGTACGCATTTGAAACACGTAAAATTGTATACTTAATATTATGCGTATAATTGTACAGATGAAGTAATTTTTCCATGGTTAATTTACCCAAACCATAGTTGGAAATTGGATTGAGTCCATGTAATTCAGTAAGGGGAATTTGGTCTGGTATTCCGTAAACAGTTCCTCCGGATGAAATAAATATAAATTTATCCACCTTAAAATCTATGCACTTTTCAATTAAATTAATATTGCCGGGAATGTTGCTTGAAAATTCAAACGCTGTTGCCCCTTTGGTTTGCTTAGGAACCGTTGACCATGCTAAATGAATGACTGCATCACAGCCCGGTAATGCCTTTTCCAAAATATCCGTTTCGCCAAAATCACCCTGGTAATAAGTTATTTGATTAGTCAGCATTTCCAGGTAAGCAGGCAGCTGACGTCCATTGGCAATTACCAGCACTTCATGACCATCCTGCAACAAAGCTTCTACTACAAATGATCCAATAAAACCGGTTCCGCCAGTTACTAATACTTTCATTGCTAACAATTATAATTGAAAATTAATACATAGATTTTGGCAGCCTTTAACCGCCCCATCCTTCTCTATCCAGGCTTCTGTATTGTATGGCTTCGGCAAGATGTTCTGCTTTTATATCTTCACTTTCTGAAAGGTCCGCTATGGTTCTGCTTACTTTTAAAATCCTGTCATACGCCCGGGCAGATAAATTTAATTTTTCCATTGCTATCTTTAATAAATTCTGACTGGCGGTATTAATTACACAAATTTCTTTCAACATTTTACTGCTCATTTGTGCATTGGCATATACGCCTTCACTGTCTTTATACCTGGCTTCCTGTATATCTCTTGCTTTAATAACCCGTTTACGAATGGATTCACTTTTTTCAAATTGCTTTGTACTGGACAATTCGCTAAAGGCTACAGGTGTTACTTCTACATGAAGGTCAATCCGGTCGAGTAAAGGACCGGAAATTTTATTTAAATATTTTTGTACAGCTCCCGGCGGGCAGGTACAAGCTTTTTCGGGATGATTAAAATAGCCGCAGGGGCAGGGGTTCATACTGGCGATGAGCATAAAGCTTGCGGGAAATTCAAGCGCTATTTTTGCCCGGCTGATGGTAACTTTTCTTTCCTCCATGGGCTGCCGCATCACTTCCAGCACGGCTCTTTTAAATTCCGGTAATTCATCTAAAAACAATACGCCATTGTGTGCCAAGGAAATTTCTCCAGGCTGCGGATTTGTTCCGCCGCCAACAAGGGCTACATCGCTGATGGTATGATGCGGCGAACGATAAGGACGTTTGGAAATGAGGGTAGCATTCTCCGGCAGTTTGCCCGCCACGCTGTGAATTTTGGTTGTCTCCAGTGCTTCCTGCAAAGAAAGTGGCGGCAGGATAGTTGGTAAACGCTTTGCCAGCATGGTTTTACCGGCCCCAGGCGGACCAATCAATATTGCATTGTGGCCACCAGCCGCTGCAATTTCCAACGCCCGCTTAATATTTTCCTGGCCTTTTACATCACAAAAATCAATATCAAAATCACTTTGTGCATACGCAAATTCTTCTCTTGTATTTACAATAACAGGTTGTAAAGTAGTATCGTCTTTAAAAAAATTGATTACTTCATTCAAATGGCCGACACCATACACCAGCAGGTTGTTTACCATAGCTGCTTCCCGGGCATTTTGTTTGGGTACAATAAGGCCTTTAAAATTTTCTTTTCTTGCCTGTATGGCAATGGGCAATGCGCCCTTAATAGATCTTACAGAACCATCTAAACTCAGCTCGCCCATAATGATATAATCGGTTAATTTTTCCGGATTAATCAGTTGTTCACTTGCACCCAATGTAGCCATGGCAATCGGTAAATCAAAAGCAGTACCGCTTTTGCGGATGTCAGCGGGGGCAAGGTTTACAATCAGTCTTGTGCGGGGCATAAAATAGCCATTGTCTTTAATGGCACTTTCTACACGTAACAAACTTTCTTTAACAGCACCATCCGGAAGACCAACGATAATGGCATCAGATTTACCCTGGTTATTAATATTTACTTCTACCGCAATGGTAATGGCTTCAACACCATAAACAGCACTGCCGTAAGTTTTTACCAGCATGGGAGGGTAATTAATTTAAAAATGGAAATGAAATGAACGATAAGGTAAGGTAAGGAATCCATTTTTAAAAGCTACTTATTTGGTAGTTCAATTGTAACAGTAATTGTAGTAAATATTTTTATGGATACACTGTTTAATAAAAATAAACGAGGCAGTGCATGATTTAAAAATTTTTCGCCAGGCTTAAAAAAGTTTAGTTTATTTTAATATCCTGCTATTTGATCTCCTGCATTTTTACCAGTCTGGTATAAAAGCCGTTTTGTGCAAGCAATATATCATGCGTACCTCTCTCAATAATTTCTCCCTTTTGCAATACAATGATTTCATCCGCATTGCGGATGGTGCTCAGGCGGTGTGCTATCACCAGCGAGGTTCTGTCCTGCATCAGGTTTACAATGGCATCCTGCACCAGTCGTTCGCTTTCTGTATCAAGGGCCGACGTGGCTTCATCTAAAATAAGAATCGGAGGGTTTTGTAAAACAGCCCTGGCAATGGTTACCCGCTGCCGCTCGCCGCCACTCAGCTTCATTCCCCTGTCGCCGATATTGGTGTTATAACCCTCTTCTTTTTGAATGATGAATTTGTGCGCATTGGCAATGGTAGCAGCCTCCTGTACTTCTACAGGGGTTGCTTCCATGTTACCCAATGCAATATTGCTGGCAATAGTATCATTAAATAAAATAGCTTCCTGCGTAACAATGCTCATTTGTTTGCGCAACGAGTGAATGGTGAAATCTTTGATGTTTACCCCATCAATTAAAATTTCTCCTTCAGCTACATCATGAAATCTTGGAATAAGATCGGCTACTGTTGATTTGCCTGCTCCTGACGAGCCAACCAACGCAATTGTTTTTCCTTTCTCTATTACAAAACTGATATTTTTTAAAACGGGCTTTTCATCATAATTAAAGGAAACATTTTTAAATTCAATGCGGTCGTTAAAGCCTGTTAAAGCAATGGCATCGGGCTTTTCTTCTACCTGAAGCGGAGCATTTAAAATGTCTTCAATTCTTTCCACGGCCCCCATGCCTTTTTGTAAATTAGAGATGGTGGTAGATAAATTTTTTGCAGGATTTATGATCATCGCAAACAATAAAATAAATGCCATCAGGTCGCCACCCGTTAAGTGGTTGCCCGGGCTAAAAACAAATCTTCCACCGATATATAAAATGGCGCAAAGCACCGTTACACCCAGCACTTCTGTTAAAGGACTTGCAAGGTCGCGGCGCAGAGTCATTTTATTCAGCATCAAAAACATTTTATCATTTCCTATGTTGAATTTTTGCAACATCATTGTTTCGGCAGTAAAGGCTTTAATTACTTTTATACTGCCCAGGGTTTCTTCAACATGCGACAGGTTTTCTCCGTTGGCAGCTGAATAAGCATTGGATTGTTTTTTTAACCGCTTGCTTATTCTGCCGATTATTAGCCCGGTAACCGGTAAAAAAATAAGCAGAAACAATGATAACTGCGGGCTTAAAATTATCATGGAAATTAAAAAAGATAAAATGATGAGCGGGTCTTTTATCAATCCTTCCAAAGCAGTAAATATTGAATTCTGTACTTCTCCAATATCACCAATCATACGGCTCATCAGATCGCCTTTTTTTTGCTCTGTAAAAAAGCTAACAGGTAATTGCAAAATTTTGGAGTAAAGCCGTAATCGAAAATCAGACAAAATTTTACTACGCATGGGGGTAGCAATATAGATAGACAGATAAACAAATAAATTTTTAAGTAAGATGGAAATAACCATCAAACTGCAGATGATTGCAAGTGCATATAATGGGCTGTGATTTTTTACCAGCAACTCAAAGAAATTATTAAACCTGCCGAGCGACTTTGTTTGCACAGACGGCATGGTGCTGTCTGTTTTGAAAATGATATTCATGAAAGGCGCCAGGGCATTGATAGACAACAACGAAAATAACGTGGATAAAATGGTGTAAAAAAGATACAATGCCAGTTTATTTTTGGGAATGTGTATGTACTTAAATATCCTGAAAAAATTCATTCTGCAATGCTGTTAGATGAAAAAAAAGTAATGGCAAATGTACATTGAATAAAGAATAAGGGGAATAAATTTACCCATGGCGAAAAATTGAGTGAGCCTGCATTGCCTGCACAGCAAACCTGTATTTACTTAATAAAATAAGGATGTCTTCGAATTGTTTACTGTTTTTTCTTCCGCTGCAGTGGAGACACAGAGGGGGACTTTTCTATAATTTCTCGAGCATTTCCACCACCCCTTCATTTTTTAAAATAAGGTAACCCAGCCGGTCGTTGCTGATGCCTTCTTTTAACTGGTAACTAAAAAGTAACTGGTCGTTTTTTACTTCGGTTTCAAAATAATTAAAATTTATATTGGGATATTTTTTTAATCCTTCGCCAATTTCATACAGGTGCGTACTTAAAATAAAAAGCGAGTTTTTAATTTTTAAGAGGCCCTCAATTACAGTCGACGAACATTTCATAGCATCTTCTACATTGGTGCCTTTAAACAATTCATCAATCAGTATCAGCCATTTTCTGCCATCCGCAATTTTTGTAATGGTTGATTTTATACGCTGCACTTCATTGTAAAAGTAGCTCTCACCTTTGCTTAAATTATCGGCAACATTTATGTTGCTTAATAAGCCGTCGAACAAACTCAGTTGCATATGCTGCGCAGGTACCCCCATGCCAATATGAGCTAAAAAAACGGCTGTACCTACCGATTTAATGAAAGTACTTTTGCCAGCCATATTGGCTCCGGTTAAAAAGAGAAAATTACAGGCAGGGTGTAATTGTAAATCATACGTAACTGGATTATTTAATAAAATATGGTACAAGCCTTTTACTTCCAGCATGGGCTGGTTGCCAGTTAAAAATTCAGGAAAACTAAGACCGTATTGCTTTACAGCCATTGCCATTCCATACCATGCATCCAACTGACTGTACATGTCTATTAATTCCAGCATGTTATTTTTATACTGATACTTTAAAAAATTTGCCAGTTGTAATTGTTGCGGTACGGTAAGATCATTTATTTTATTATTTTTTTCAATAATCACAAATTGATCTTTTCCGATGTTTTGCTGAATTTTTTGTAATAATTTTTTTAACGGAAGCGGGGAATCGTCTGAATAAAAATGCTGCAACATTAACTGCAGGCCTTTTATAAAATCGAAGCCATGGCCTGCTGTATATTTTACCAAAGAAAAATCAGGACCATGAAAAACCTTGTATGTAAAGGCACTGACCGCAGTTGGATTGGAGGGGATTTCATCAACCGCTGACTGGTAGAATTTCTCTATCACCATCACAGAGCCATTGCTAATTTGTGCCGGCCAGTATTGTTGTTTTTGCAAAATAAGCTGCAGGGTTTTTTGTACACCTGTAATGGCATCAATACTATTCAATGGCTTATTGAAATTATCAAATAATTTTATTCTGCCGCCTGCAGTAAGGCAAAAATCAAGTTTGCTGAAAACTGAAAAAGCTTCATTTGTATCCAGTACCGACAGGTCGGCAAGTGTGGTTTTATCTATTTCCATAAGCACTTCATCCTCCCGGGAGATTTTAGAGCAAGCCTTCCACCAAAAATGGGATTGCCTGAAGACCTTTTATTATTTGGATTGTTACTCATATTATACTGATTGATACATTTTTTATTTAACCGTTTAAACCCCCCTGGTCTCACCGGCGGAGGATGTGTTACTTTAATCTCTCCTTGGGTGTTGGTGGGGATTGAACTTCAACCTTTGCCCCTTTACAGATTCATCCCATACACCATTTCCATACACCATTTTACCATTTACAAAAGTATGGGTTATGGTTGCGGGAAAAATAAAACCTTCCAGCGGGCTCCAGCCACATTTGTACAATATATTTTCTTTGGTTACTGTGGAAGGCTGCTTAAGATCAACCATCACCAGGTCGGCAAAATATCCTTCCCGGATATAACCCCGGTTCTGTATGCCAAAACAATCTGCAACCGCATGACTCATTTTCTCAACAATTTTTTCTATCGAAATATTGCCTTGCTGGTAATAATGCAACATCAGTAATAAAGGGTGTTGTACCAGCGGAAGGCCTGCATGGGCATGTTCATAATCTCCATCTTTTTCACTTAGTAAATGCGGGGCGTGGTCTGTGGCAATAAGGTCCAAACGATCATCCAGCAAGGCTTTCCATAGGGCTTCTTTATTGTGTGGTGCTTTTATAGCGGGGTTGCATTTTATTTTATAACCTAGTTGCGCATAGTCATCTGCTGTAAAGTGTAAATGGTGTACACAAACTTCTGCCGTGATTCTTTTTTGTTTTAACGGAAACATGTTGCCAAATAATTGTAGTTCCTTTTCGGTACTGATATGTAAAATATGCAGACGGCTATTGTATTTTTTAGCCAGTTGTATGGCAGACAGAGAGGATTCATAACAGGCATTTTCATCCCTTATTAAAGGATGATCTGCGGGGGTTAAAATACCTTTTTCTTTTTTTATGCGCTGGTAATTTTCTTTGATAATTTTTTCATCTTCACAATGCGTTGCAATCAGCAGTTCAGTTTCCCGGAAAATTTTTTCCAGCGTTCCATAATTATCAACCAGCATGTTGCCGGTACTGGCGCCCATAAAAATCTTTATACCACAAATGTTTTCTTTTAATTTATTTACTTTTAAAACTTCGTCGGCATTGGTATTGCTAACGCCCATAAAAAATGAATAATTTGCCAGCGAGTGTTGGGCAGCGATGCTGTATTTATCTTCCAGTAATTCAACGGTTAAAGCATTGGGAACCGTATTGGGCATTTCCATAAAACTCGTAACACCACCTGCCACAGCCGCTTTGCTCTCTGTATAAATAGTGGCTTTGTGTGTAAGCCCTGGTTCCCTGAAGTGCACCTGGTCATCAATAACACCGGGCAGTAAAAATTTACCTTCACCATTTATTTCGGTTACATCGCTTTTATAATTTAACTGGTGACCGATTTTTTCAATTCTTTCACCATCGGTTAACAAATCAAGCACTTCAATTTTTCCTTCGTTGACAATCTGTATGTTTTTAAAAAGGTATTTTTCCATATCTACAAAATAAATGTTTAATTAATCAAGCAAAATTCTATGCAAATTATTAAAAGCATATTCAAATGGATAGTTTTTATTTTTGCGTTTGCTACAAGGGCGGTATCAACCTGGTGAGGATGGCAGACAAGGACTGTTAATTTATTGCATAGCTATAAATTAAACAGTAGGCGAACACGGGTATTCATTCCTAAAACATCAAAGCAGGTAGTGATAAATATTTAGTACAGCAGGCCAGGTATTTTATAGTATTAAAAAAGCAATCCACCTGTTTGTTTACAACTATGCTCATTACAAACATCCGCTGGCTGCCAGCTTTCAGGAATTTATTGGTATTGCAATTTACCAGCTGTATTTATAGTTGGAGGTTTTTACAGGGATTATTTATATTTCAAAGATTCATATAGAAAGCTATAATGCGATAAACAATATGATTTTTATATAGATGATTTAAAATAAAGTGCAACTATTATTTTACTCTACTGTTAAAGAAAATGAAATCATCCGGCTGTTGATTTTATCAATATTGCTTGAAAATTTAAGTGCAGGATTTCTGCTGTGCAGGTTGGCCAATCCCCAGCTTACTTTAAGTTCGGGAGTTAATACAAAGTAAGGAAAGTAAATGTGAAAGCCAATGCCACCCTCAATTCCATAATCAAATTTGTTTAATTTAATTATTTCCTCCCCATTGTTTTTACCGGCATTGGCCGCAAGATCATAATCAAATTTAACCCCCGCCATTGTATACACTTTCATGTTGTCGATGCGGTCGCTGCTAAACTTAATCTGAATGGGCAAACTAAGCGTGATAGACTGCACTTTTTTGATGGTTAATTTACTTTCGCCACCAGGAACATCCGGATACTTCAGTGTGTATTCAAATGCTTTTTCACTAAAGGTTAAATTGAGCGGATAAGTGCGTAAATCAAAATGATTGGTCAGCGATAAGTTAACCAACCAGGCCAGGTTAAGACCGGTGCTGTTTATGCTTTCAATGGCCATAACACTATCCTGTTGTAAAAAAACCGGGTGGTGTGTAAAACTAAAATGCGATTTATTAAAGCCAAGATTAATACCAAAATGATAGGGTTTATTATCATGTTCGGGCTGGTTCAATTCGCTGCGTAACTGAGATAGCCCGATAAACGGGAGTAATAAAAAAACGATGGTGATGGAGGTTATTTTTCTCCGCAATAGATGCTGCATATTCCTAAGCTCAATGGTTTACAATAAGTGTTTGTGTATCCCAGGTTATCCAGGATTAAAGTAAAGTTTTTGCCTTCGGGAAATTTTTTAATTGATTCGTCTAAATATTTATATGCATTGCGGTTTTTCGAAAATATCTTTCCCACATTGGGTGCCACCAATTTCATGTACACATTATATAGCTGAGTAACACCGGCAGTTTTAGGTTGGCTAAATTCAAGTACCACTAATTTTCCGCCGGGTTTTAAAACTCTTTTTATTTCTGCCAGACCCTTTTCCAGGTGTTCAAAATTTCGAACACCAAATGCCACGGTTACTGCATCAAACGAGTTGTCGGCAAATTTTATTGTTTCGCTGTCTCCATTTAAAAGTTCGATGGTTTTTTCAAGACCCTTTTTTTTAATTTTCGCCCGGCCAATTTCCAGCATACCATCGCTGATATCAATGCCCGTAATTTTTTCAGCATCTAACAGTGTGGTAGCCATGATAGCCACGTCTGCTGTACCGGTGGCCACATCCAGGATATTTTTAGGTTTCAATTTTTTCAACTCACGTATGGCTTTTTTACGCCACCAGACATCAACACCGGCACTTAAAAAGCGATTTAAAAAATCATATCGGTAAGCAATACTATTAAACATATCTGCCACCTGGTCTTTTTTTGAAAGATCAGAACCTTTTGACGGAACAACGGTGTCGTGTGCAAATTGTGTCATTGTGGTGCAAAGATATAGGATTAGGTTTTTTACGACAGTTGTTGTTGAAGATAGTAAGTTTTGTTTAACATTTCAGGCAGAAGGTTTGCAGCTTAAAGTTGAAGGCAAAGCATAAATATATGATCGCTTTAAAAATCTTCTGCTTTCTGCCACCTGCTTTCATCCTGCTGCTTTCAGCCTTTGGCCTATCTTTGCGGCATGCTAATAAAATCTGCAAAATATATCATCAGCAGTCCCGATTTTGAAAAGTGCCCTGCACCAGATAAAAAAGAATATGCGTTTATTGGCCGAAGCAATGTGGGTAAATCTTCGCTCATCAATATGCTTTGCAACAATGATAAACTGGCTAAAACCTCCGGCACCCCTGGTAAAACACAGCTCATTAATCATTTTGAAATTGTTTCAGCTTCTGCCATCAACCCTAAAAAAGAAGGGGAAAATGTAAAGTGGTTTCTGGTAGATTTGCCGGGTTACGGCTTTGCCAAAGTAAGCATTCGCAGCCGAAGAAGATGGGAACAGATGATAGAAAATTATCTGCGTAAAAGAACGAATCTGGAAATGGTTTTTGTTTTGATTGACGCCCGGCACACTCCGCAAAAACTGGATCTTGATTTTTTAAACCAACTGGATGCATGGCAGCTTCCTTTTACATTGGTATTTACCAAGGCCGATAAAGAAACACAGGCCGTGGTAGCAAAAAACGTAAAATTATTTTTAGAAAGATTAAGAAAAACCTGGCAGTTTTTACCACAGCATTTTGTAAGCAGTGCCAATAAAAAATTAGGAAAAGATAAAATACTGCACCTGATAGATGAAAAAAATGAAACAAAGAAAGAAGCATAACCCAGGCATATGTGCGTGGCTGTTATTGTTTTAACCGCTATGCCTTTCTGCCTGCCGGCAGGTCAGTAATAATTAGCGTAATCAATTTATTTTAAAAATATCTTAGAGTCAGCTTTATAGTTTGTATAATTTACTATACAACCATTACTATAAAAACAGCCTGTTAATTCACTACTTTGTTTGCACAACTGCTGCTGGCAAAGGCTTCCGGCTTGGCTTTAAAAGCAAAGCCCATACCCAGAATGTAGCCCATGGCTTCCCGCAATGCTTCGTTACTTTTAAACTGCGGGTTGGTATTGATGTCGGCATGTACTTCCATATCTACATCATACAAAGTAAAAAGGTCGCATAATTCGTATGCAATTTCAATACTTTTGGCAACCTCTACCAGCATGCGTTCTTTAATGCTGTACTTTACCAAAGTTTTTTCGTTGTGAATAAACATAAAGCCACCACGGCCCTGGCGTAAAAAAACAATTACTGTCGCAAATTCGGTTTCTTTACCTTTTACCTGGCTGTCGGTACCAATGCAAACCTTAAGATGGTTGCCTGCTATTGTTTCTCTTTTGATTGTGTCTTCTACCGCTTGTTTGATGGGTAGTTGAATGGGATCACCATTAAATTTTCTCCATAACATATAAAAAGGGGGTTTTCTAAAGTTACCAAAAAAATGAATATCATTTACCGCAATGCCCGGCGGAAGTAATAAATTAATATTTATTTAAGGAACCAGATTAACAAAAGCACTCCCCAAATTGCAATTACAGGAATATAAATTGTATGTATCAAAATAGCGGTAACCCTTTAGTACACTGAATTACAGCTCATCCTTATGAAAGGTACTACCCAATGGGAACGCAAAAGCTATAGTTAGTATTTATTTGCGGGGTAGTTGATGGGGTGTTACCGCTGGTTGGAAAACGGGTAGGTAGAAAATTAAAAAAGGGCCAGCCCCTTACGCTGACCCTTTAACTTACACATGACGCTACCTTACTGTTTTATAATTCTTTCCGTTTGTTTTTGGTTGTTGTTTATCAGTTGTAAAATATACATCCCGGATGGCTGGCGATCCATATTCACCTGGTTAAAACCCTGTTTACCCTCACCTTTAGCAATGATGTTACCGTTGACATCATTCAACTGGTAATGATAGCCGGCTGTTGCGGTAACAGTAAGCTGGTTGCGTACAAAAGTTGATACGGTAAATAACGAAGCAGTTTTATCAACATCTTTTAATACAATGGTATTGGAGTAAACTGTTTGATTTAAAACAGAAGTTACTTTAAGGCGGTAATACACATCGTTGTGCTGATAGGGCGTATAACCATAACTGTTAGCAGCACCATTTAAGTGGGTAACAGTACTGAAATTATTGCCGGTTAAAGAAGATTCTACCGTGATGGATTGAATAGCTTCATCAGAAATTATATTCCAGTTAAGCATGTGTTTATTTTTTTCTGATTTGCCTGAAAGGCTTACCTGGTGAATAGGCAGAGTACCCTGCAAACCTGTAATGGTATAGGAGCCAAGGCTGCCATAATCACTGGTATTGGTATTGCCAGCGCCCTGTATTACCATGTAATAGTCGCCAGCGTTTAAAATAGTATCTATTGAAACATTCATTTTGTCTGTAGGATCATAATTATTTATCAGCACTTTTGCAGCATTGTATAGTTTTACTTTTACATCAAGGTCGGCCCCTGAGTTATTGGCGCCTATACTGTATGGGTTTACATCAATACGAAAATTTGAATTGACTGCAATCGTAAATTTAAAAGCATCCAGATCGGTAGAAGTGCTAATGATACCATTTACCGGAACGGGTGAAAGATTGATGGCCGTTGGATTGCTGCTGATGTCATCGCTATAATCATCCTGCCTGTAAGTAAAACCGTTTTGCGATGTAATGATGGAAAGATTATCCTGTACAGCGGTGCAGCCGTAAGGCGTTGGCCCGTTGTTCCAGCCACTCATATTGCGGTAATAACTGTTGCCCATAATAGGCGCCCAGGCAACCTGGCCCGACCCCGTTCCTACGTTATAGGTTGCGGTTAAATTGCAGGATCCATCATAAGTTGACTGATGAGACAAACCAACGGTATGACCGCTTTCGTGCGAGCAACATTCGCCTACATATTTTGTACTGTTAGGGCCAAGCCTGTCACAAAAAACAAAGCAGGGCGTATCATCTCCCCAGGTAAAAGATCCAACGTAGGAAACACCCCCAACACCGGGAAACCACGCACTGGTAGAAGTTATTATAACCATAATTCTGGTATTGAGGGGAGCTGCTAAAAATACGGTAGAATCGGTCGTGATATTGATATTAAAAGGCCGGTAATCTTCAGAAACCCTGTTGAATATTTCTGTTATCTGGGCATCTGTCATCCCTGCAGGTGCGCAGGTAAATGGTGTACCGCCCTGCCAAAGGGAATTGTTTACGTTTTCGCCGTTGAAGTTTAAAAAAATGGTTGCAGTTGCAGCGGGTAAACTACTTAATTGGGGCAAGCTATAAACATTGAAAGAAACCAGCAATGCCAGCAAAAGCATACAGGGGGTAGAAGGTTTTTTCATTTCGTGGTTTTTCTTTCCGCGGGTAAAGCGGAGTGGTGTAAGGATAAGGATTTATTCGGATAATAAGGGTGTTATTTATTGATTACAGGTAGGTAAAACTTTGTCCATGATTATTTTAATAAACTGGTAATTTTCCGGACTGATTTTTTTTAATTCATATCCATCTGCGTATGCAGGGTCAAACAAATGCCCCACATAAACAATGTTGTTTTGTTGATCGGCTCTTTTAGAAAGCGTGAATAAAATATTATTAAAAAGAGGCAGTTTAACTACCACCGTTTGCAGGTTGCTGTATTTTGAAATGTTGCTTTTTATATTTCCACTTAGGATAAGGGTATTGCTAAAAGACACATTGATATTTTCGCCTGGGTGCCCATTAAAAAAATTATTTAATTGAGTGGCAGTGCAGTTGATAACGTCTGGAAACTTACTGAATAAGGCGGGCTTAACGGGTAATGTTCTGCTTTCTGTGGCTTGTTGTGCAAAGCTGGATACTGCTTTAAGGATAAGCAGCACCATAAGGGTAATTGTTGCAAGGTGTTTCATGGTATCGGTATTTGGATAAACTATAGCATGGGCAATAGTTTTACTTGTACCATGGATAAACGCTAATCTGTAAATATTATTTTGTACAGCGGATTTTTCCTGTTGGGAAGGTGATTTTTAAGATACATTATTGGGTACAGCAATTTTATTAGTATTGCCCTGTACTTAGTAAAACCAAGGTACAGGCCTCCTGGGTTGCAATGTTATTTTTGTGCGCCAGTGCCTGCAGCTCTTCATTTTCTGTACCGGGGTTAAAAATAATTCTGTTGGGATGCAGCGATAATATGTAGTCGTAATAAGCCGGTTGCAGGGATGGGTTGATATATAGCGTTACGGTATCAATATCGTTCAGCAATTTTTTTTCCGTTTCAATTACTGTGGTGCCAATGGCCCCGTTTTTTATACCGAGCGCTACTACAGGATGCTGATGTGCTGATAATTTTTGTACGGCCAGATAACTGTACCGT
>NZ_JACMOO010000342.1 GCF_014377975.1 Ferruginibacter sp. | reverse complement strand
GCTGGTTTGGGCTAACATACTGCGGAGTTGCTGCACGCTTTTTTACTGCTTTTATTGGTTTGGCTTGCATCTCAAATGTTTTATTTGACCTACAACTCAAATATACCAACGTTTTAGAGTTGTTGAGCAGACCCTATTTAGTGTCAAACGTTTTAACTTCCCTTGCGTCTATAGAAATCTATGTTTCATCAGAACTAATAAAATCAATATGATAATTTTCCTTTGTCTCAATTACATTGAACTTTGCTAAATATTGTTTTCCTGGAAATAGTCTGCCGCCAATAATTGTGTTTAATTTTAATGATGTGTCACGCCTTGGAATAAAAACACCTTCTTTAACTTGTCCGTCTTCGTCCCACTCAACTGCAATTCTATGAGCCCCATTTTCAGAAGAAATTCCAATAAATTAGGAAGTCCTTTTGGTTTAATTTTTTTAAGTCTAATTAAACAAATTCCAACGATTGCTTTGCCTTTATAAACTTTTGGTCGAAAAAGTTCTGGTATAATTTTTTCTACATCTTTGGGATCGGCAGTAAAGTTGATTAATATTCGTCTGTCTATAAAACCATGTATTGTTGGAAGTTTCATGTTAATGAGGTTTGTTGTACCATAGCAGCTTATATCTGTATTTACGCTATAATACACTACTGTTTTTCAGTAAAGTATTTTTTTTATTCACTGTAAATTAATGATTTATTAAAATAAATGCTGAATTTTTTTATAGCACAAGTACAGCTTCCTAGTATGTAAGCGAACAAATTCAGTTGACGCTATGCGCTTTACAAACGGACTGATTCCATTTTAAGTACCGGATTGAAAGCGTTGCAAAACGCTATAAAAGTACAAGAGGGCGACGTAAGAATTTACCACATGGCTGCTGCTTTGGCCGGACAAAATTAAAATAATTCCGGCTGTGCATTTTCATCATCGTTCTTACGCTCCCACTCCATTTCTATACTTTTACTGTATTCTGTAAGCTTGGCCCCTACTGCCTTCCAGCCCATTACTTCTACCATTTTATTTACTTTAAATTTGGCGCTTCTCACCAACTGGCCACGGCCTGTTTTTACCACCAGCAATGGTTCTGCGTCGGTGGTTACCATTTCAAGGCGGTTGTCTTTGCCTTCTTTGATGAAGAAGAATTTACTTTTTAATGTAGTGGTTTCAATTTTAAAACGCTTGATATTATACTGCAGTTTTTCATTGTCGAGGTACACAGCGGTTACAATTTTATCTGCTTTAAATTTTTCTATCAGTAATATTTTTTCAGCGTCAAACCGCTGCGTTAGTTCCTGGTCGGTTATCTCGTAATTGCCATCATTGTAAATAACCAGTATCCTGTCTTCTGCATCAAACTTGCTGAGATACACTCCTTTTTCTTCAGTGTTGAGGCGGCCAAATTTATTATCGAACCATAATTTTTTAGCATCCAAAGTAGACTTGCCGGCCTCTTTAAACTTAACCGATTTTACCGGGTACTTGGTTACCTGGTTGCCGATGCTGCCCCGCCCTTTTATTTCCAGTTCTTCAAAATAAAATTCCAGTTCCTTTTTCTTGGCGGTACAATTGGGACTCAGTACAATCTTCAATACTTCTGCTTCGCCATTTGGGTTGGCAGTAAAATAATGTACCCTGCTTTTTTCACTGCCCTTTGTGAGGTCGTATTCTTTATCTCTTGTAATACCGGTTACGTTAAAACGCTTGGCATAACTAACACCGGTTTTACCGTCGGCATACAACAGGTTATAAGTAGTACGCTCATCACTTTTTTGAAATACTGCCACATGTATAATGTCCTTACCAATAAATATTTTATCAGAAACCCTCACCACTTTCATGATACCAGTTTTTGTAAATGCAATGATATCATCCAGGTCGCTGACCTCTGCAATCAATTCATCCTTCTTTAAAACTGTGCCTATAAAACCGTCCGCATAATTTACATATAACTTAATATTGGCGATGGCTACATTCCTGGCCTGTATGGTGTCAAACTGTTTAATTTCAGTTTTGCGTTCCCTGCCCTTACCAAATTTCTTTAACAGGTTTTCATAATAAGCTACCGCATATTCTGTTAAATGTTCCAGATCGTATTTTACCTGTTCAATGTCTGCTTCCAGCCCTTTTATCTGCTCATTCAGTTCATCAATATCCAGCTTGTAAATACGGCGTACCGGCTTCTCGGTAAGCTTAACAATATCTTCTCTTGTTATATCCCTGCGCAATAGTTTTTTGAAAGGTGTAAAGGCGGTATCAATGGCGGTGAGCACCTTTTCCCAGGTTTCATGTTTCTTCTCTAATTCCTTATAAATTTTTTCTTCAAAGAATATTTTTTCCAGGGAAGTGTAATGCCATTTTTCCTGCAGTTCTCCCAACCTTATTTCAAGTTCCCTCTTCAGCAGATCTTTGGTGTTATCGGCTGAAACCCTTAACAGTTCAGGAACACCGATAAACTGCGGTTTGTTATTTGTAATTACGCAGGCGTTGGGCGAAATGCTGACTTCACAATCTGTAAACGCATACAAGGCATCAATGGTAATATCCGGTGAAATACCAGACGCCAGTTCAATGATAATTTCTACATTCGCAGCGGTATGATCATTTACTTTTTTGATCTTTATTTTTCCCTGGTCGGTGGCTTTTACGATGCTCTCCATCAACTGCGTGGTAGTAACACTGTAAGGCACACTTCTGATCACCAGATTTTTTTTATCCAGCTCTTCAATGATGGCCCGAACCCTTATTTTGCCACCCCTTTTTCCATCGTTGTAATTGGTGGCATCCATGGTGCCACCGGTTAAAAAATCAGGTAGTAATTCAAACTTTTTTCCTTTTAAATATTTAATAGACGCATCAATAAGTTCGCAAAAATTATGGGGTAAAATTTTCGTGGCCAGTCCTACTGCAATCCCGTCGGCACCCTGTGCAAGCAGCAAAGGAAATTTCATTGGCAGGGTTACCGGCTCATTTTTTCTGCCATCATAACTCAGTGCCCATTCGGTAGTTTTGCTATTGAAGGCAACTTCTAAAGCAAACTTGCTGAGCCTTGCCTCAATGTATCTTGCTGCCGCTGCATCATCACCGGTGCGTACATCGCCCCAGTTTCCCTGCGTTTCAATCAGCAAATCTTTTTGCCCGAGGTTTACCAGCGCATCGCCTATACTCATATCGCCATGCGGATGGTATTGCATAGACTGACCAATGATGTTGGCTACCTTATTAAAACGGCCATCGTCCATTTCTTTCATCGCATGCAGAATTCGCCGCTGTACCGGCTTTAGTCCGTCTTCTATTGCAGGTACCGCTCTTTCCAATATTACATAACTGGCATAGTTTAAAAACCATGTTTTGTATTGCCCGCCAATACCACTGTCTGTATGGATGTAATCTTCTTTATTTTTACTTGTTGCCATTGTTTATACCCTTGTTGTTGTTATTTTTTACAGATAAAATTCGAACTAATATTTTTCATCATACTTTACGGCGAATTTTTCTAAAAAACTGATATATTCCTGTTTAAATGTTTTCTTTTCGTGATGCTCTTTTTGATTGAGAATGTATTTTACCACCTTATCCAACGCCGACCGGGAATAGGAAAAAGCCCCATAACCTTCCTGCCAGTTAAAATGTTGTTTTGTAAAATGATTGCCGTTTATAAAATCATTTGAAGCCATCTTAATTTCCTTCACCAAATTGGAAATCGATTGATCCGGATTTAAACCGATTAAAAAATGCAAATGATCCGGCATGCAATAAACGGCCAGCGGCTTGTGTTTTCTTGTGGTGGCTGTACCACAGATGAATTTTTCTATGCTTTCCCTGATGGGTTCTTCAATTAAATCTTGCCTTCCTTTTACAGCAAAAACCGATTGGGTTAATAATTGTGTGTAGGTGTTTGGCATGGTACAATTGTTTGTGTTGTTTTAAAATTTTAAAAAAATCTATTTTTCTACAAAGGGGTGGCTCCGATGGAGCCGGTTTTACAATCTTCCATTTTTTTTACAATGGGGTGGCTTCGATGGAGCCGGTTGATAATTTTTTATTAAACCAACAACCTGCATTAGCCACACCTATGTTAAGTCACATTTTTATTGCCTCATCGGGGCATCCTCTTTGTAACAGACCACTAATACAAAACATTTGCTCAGTAGGAGCAAGCCCCTTTTATAATCTTTCAAACAACTTCCTAACTATTATACTTCGTACAACTCCAGCGGTTGCCCGTTGGGATCATAAAAAAAACAAAACTTTTTATTGGTTAACTCATCTGTTCTTATGCCTTGCACATCCACCCCTTTTGCAAGCAACTCTCCTACGGACTCTTCAATATTATCTACCGCAAAAGCCAGGTGACGCAATCCCTTTTGTTCCGGAAAAGAAGCCCGCTCTTTAAACTCCGGAAAAGAAAACAATTCAATCTGGTATTGTCCATTGATGGCCAGATCCAACTTGTAGGATTTTCTTGATTCCCGGTAGGTTTCTGCCAGTATTTTAAAACCCAGCACTTCTGTATAAAATGCTTTACTACGCTCGTACTCATCCGTTAAAATAGCGATATGATGTATGGCTTTTATAGTCATGAATTATACTTTTATTTTTATTTCAAATTCTTTCATATTGCTTATCTTCCCCTGTACATCAAACATATCCTGAGCTATCATCACTTTCAAGCGCCATAGCAAATATGCATCTCCGGTTGTGTGCTTTGCTTTACTTCCATATTGATGAATAATTTTTGATGCTTTCTGCCAGTCGGGTGTAATGAATTTTATTAATTCAGCATCATAAAAGTCATAGTCTTCCTGACCTAATTTTTTCCCACCTTCCAGCAAACGGATGCCCTTATTTTCACCACACAATTTTGTCCACTCATCGGGATCAACTTCAAACTCACTGAGGGTAATTTCCCGAGCCAGTTTCTTTGCCTTTAAAAATTCTTTTGCTGGTATTTCATACAACCAGTTGGGATAAAAAATATTCCCCTTTTCGTTGATGAACGGCAGGTTATTCAAATACAAAATAAATACCCTGCCCTGGAATTCCTGCATGTATTTTAACAGCCAGTAATAACCGCTCACATCATGCTTGTTTTGTGCGGCCCATATCCAGATCAATTGTTCAGGATCACGTCGCATAGTACCAACAAGTTCCGCAACTGTTTTGTAATCATCCACCTCCCCGCCATCTGCTTTGCCAGCATAATCTCCGCCAGCCAATATCTCGCGCCACCATTGCTTGCGGGCTTCAATGCCTTCGCCGATATAAATATTTCCCAGAGGGCCCACTGCGTAATCATCCTTTATTTGAGTCACTTCCCCCTGCAGGGTTTCATCCAGTGCCATGGCTTCCTTTATAACTTTGATATCTGCTTCGTTAAAAACTATATGGATCATGATTTAATTAAAAATTAATAATTAAGAATTAATAATTTGTTGTGTTTTTGAAGAATTCAATATTGCGGTCAGAATTTTTATGATTTCTTCGCAATCTTTTATAAACGATTCTGCAAGTTTATTTTCCAGCAGACTGCTGCCTTTTAAAAGCCTCAGCCAATACCTTGTTTCCCTGGGTTCCTTGTACGCGATTTCCAGTTTATGAACAAAATCTTTTCTGGACGATCCTCCGATCGCTTCTTCGATGTTAGCTCCAATTGAAGTACCGCTTCTCAAAAATTGAGTACCTAAATCTCTTTCAACTTTTATCTTTCGTAAATGCATAAACAACTTCACAATCCTTAATCCAAATTGAAATGATTTGTCAATGATGATATTTTCAGTCTTCATAAAACATGTTTTAATGCTTTAATAAAATTTAGCAAAATCGAATTGAAAAAATTATTAATTAATAATTATTAATTACTCCTTAAAAACCGCCTCTTCAACCAAATCCAATTCTACATTCAGGTTATCTATAATAAACTCCTGCCGGGTAGGCGTATTCTTGCCCATATAGTATTCCAGTAATTGTTGAATATGTGTATCTGGCAACATCATCACCGGTTGTAATTTCATATCGCGGTTAATGAAGCGAGCAAACTCATCCGGACTAATTTCTCCCAGTCCTTTAAACCGGGTGATCTCCGGTTTGCTGCCCAGTTTTTTAATGGCAGCCTGCTTTTCTGTTTCATCATAACAATAGATAGTTTCTTGCTTATTACGAACCCTGAATAAAGGAGTTTCTAAAATGTATACATGGCCGTTCTTCACCAGGTCCGGAAAAAACTGCAGAAAAAAAGTCATTAGTAACAAGCGGATATGCAAGCCATCCACATCAGCATCCGTTGCAAACACTATATTGTTGTAGCGCAGTGTTTCGTATCCTTCTTCTATATTCAACGCATGCTGTAACAGGTTGAATTCTTCATTTTCGTACACTACTTTTTTGGTGAGCCCATAGCAGTTTAAGGGCTTACCACGCAAGCTAAAAACAGCCTGCGTATTTACATTCCTTGCCTTGGTAATACTCCCACTGGCACTATCGCCTTCCGTAATAAAAATCGTACTTTCCTTTTGTTTTTCTAAAATATTATCCTTGTCTTTTCCACTGGCTTCATCGTTGTAGTGAAATTTACAATCCCTTAATTTTTTATTGTGCAGGTTCGCTTTTTTTGCCCTTTCATTGGCCAGTTTGCGAATGCCGGATAATTCCTTTCGTTCCCGCTCATTTTGTTCAATACGCTTTTTTAATGCTTCGGCAGTAGCAGTATTTCTATGTAAAAAATTGTTTAATTCCTTACCTAAAAATTCGCCGATAAAATTTTTCATACTCGGGCCACCTTCCGATACATTTTGAGAACCAAGTTTTGTTTTTGTCTGGCTTTCAAAAACCGGTTCCTGCACCCTTACCGAAATGGCTGCGCAGATACTTCCGCGAATGTCGGCAGCATCATAATCTTTTTTATAAAAATCACGGATTGTTTTTACATAGCCTTCTCTAAAAGCAGCTAAGTGCGTACCGCCCTGGGTAGTAAACTGTCCGTTTACAAAACTGTAATACTCTTCTCCGTAGGCACTTTCATGTGTGAGCGCCAGTTCAATATCTTCCCCTTTTAAATGTATAATCGGGTAACGTATTTCATCTTCGTTTGTCTTGCGTTGCAACAGATCAAGCAGACCATTTTTGCTGACATACCGCTTGCCATTCAGGTTCATCACCAAGCCAGCGTTCAGGTAACAATAGTTCCAAAACTGGTTGTCTAAATACTCCTGTACAAAATGAAAATTTTTAAAAATATCTTCATCCGGAATAAAAGTTACAAAAGTTCCGTTCTCCTCTTTGGTGGCAGCTTCCTTGTGTTCTTTTATCAAAACACCTTTTGCAAACTCGGCCGTTTTTTCTTTGCCTTCACGGTAGGCCGTTACTTTAAAATAATCGCTCAATGCATTCACCGCCTTGGTACCTACCCCATTTAAGCCCACACTTTTTTGAAAAGCTTTGCTGTCGTATTTGGCACCGGTATTTATTTTACTTACCACATCCACCACTTTACCCAGCGGAATACCACGGCCGTAATCCCTTACCGTAATTGTTTTACCATCAATAGCAACATCCACATGCCTGCCATATCCCATAGTATGTTCATCAATGCAGTTGTCAATCACTTCTTTCATTAAAACATACACGCCATCATCGGCGCTGCTGCCGTCGCCCAGTTTACCGATGTACATGCCCGGCCTGAGACGGATATGTTCTTTCCAATCCAAACTCCGTATCGAGTCTTCGTTATAATCAGCCGCTATTTTTTCTCTATCTGCCATTTTTTTTATTTTGAGCCTGGCATTTGTTTTTCAATTATGCATCATTGCGTCGCACTCTTGTACCAAATACCTTTAGGAAACTTTTATCAAAGCGGTTGTAAAAATTGCTACATTATTATTGCAAGCAACCGCTAATCGGGCCGCAAGCTACTAATTTATTTAGTAATTTTAAACAAAGGCAAATATAGTTAAACCAGCATACAGAAAACGGCAAGGGTTTTTAACATCTGTGTATAAAATAAAGTTGCGATTAATAAAATTTAAAACGCTGGCTGCTGACATAATTTTGAAAAAGAACCTCCCTGATACGCTAAGGTAAAAGCTGCCATAAGTTATGCGGTACAAGAGGGCGACGCAAGAATTTACCACATGGCTTTGAGGCCCGGACAAAAATTGGCACCAAAAATACTTTAGCACAGCAGTTGAAGGGATTGGTTATTGCCAGCAGCTAAAAATCCAGGAGCAACGCTTTTAAAAGCCAGTTTATTTGCATAGGCCAAAAATATTTTTTAGAAAGATCTTAAAGAAAATCCGAATAATCATTGCTCTTTGAAACACTTAAATGAATCTTTGTAAAAACAAAAAAGAATACGGAGGCATAAATTTTTAAAAAGCAATTGGATATTGCAGTTTCAACGGATGATATAAAAAATTTGCCGATAGTATTTTAATACTTTATCAACTTCCTAAATTAATTCTTTGAAGCTACTAACTAACCTTACACAAATTGCAGCAATTGCTGCTACAAATGAAAATGAAAATGATGCCTTCCGCATTTTTTTAAAGCAACAGGATAGTGGTACGATTGATGCGATAGTTCATGATATTAATGCCGTAGTTACCCCACAAATTGACTGCACACAATGTGGTAATTGCTGCCGGTCATTGATGATAAATGTTACGCCAGAAGAAACACTATCATTGGCCCTGCACCTTAACGAAAAAATAGAGATTGTAAAAGAAAAATACATTGAAATAAGCGCTGAGGGGCAAATGATTGTGAATACAATTCCCTGTCATTTTTTAGCGGATAGCAGTTGCACTATTTATGAAAACCGGTTTACCGAATGCAGGGAATTTCCGCATTTGCATAAGGAAAATTTTACCGGGCGGCTATTTGGTACCTTGATGTATTATGCACTTTGTCCGATTATTTTTAACGTGGTAGAAGCACTAAAAGAAAAATTGGAGTTTAAATACTGATAATCACTATTTTTATATAGCTAATAAAAATGGGTTATCTATTATTTTTATTCAAAAAAAATTACGGTTAAGTTTTTAAATAAATATAATAACTACCTTCTTTTTACTTTTCTTTGAACAATAATTTTAACCAAAAAATTACAAAACATGAAATTGACAAAACTATTGATGGCAGTTGCCATTATAACCACGGTAAGCTTTGTAAGCTGTAAACCAAAAGATGCAGACATTAAAACTGCTATAGAAGCAAAATTGAATGCCATGCCCAACATGGTACAGGGAGCCACAGTAGATGTAAAAGGTGGTGTTGCCACGCTAAGCGGTGAATGCAAAGACGACATGTGTAAAATGGAATGCGAAAAAGCGGCCAAAGAGGTAAAGGGTGTTAAATCTGTAGTGGCCAATTTTACAATTCCTGCACCGCCGGTTGTAGCTACCCCTCCTGCTTCGTTAACTACTACTTTAGATGCTGCTGCACAACAGAAAGTAAAAGATGGCTTAAAAGATATCAAAGGTGTTAGTGTTGAATTTGAAGGAGAGAAAGCGGTTCTTGCCGGCGAAGTTAGCAAAGCAGACAGGATGAAAATTATGCAGATGTTGGCTACTGCAAAAGTAAAATCGGATGTAAGCAAATTAACAGACAAAAAATAATTACAATTACAGTTAAATAATTAATAAAATGGCACTTCAGGAAAAATATGCTGAGTTGATACAATCCGCTACTACCATGGGTGTAGCAGGCTTAGCCGTTGCAGAACAAGATGGCGTATTACACGTTAGCGGAACCGCAAACAGCACGGCTGATTATGATGCACTTTGGGCATTGTATAATAAAATTGATCCCAATATGGCCAGTGGCGATTTAATGATGAATATTGATATTAAAGCAGATGCAGGCGCACAGTTAAAAGTAACTACGGATTCTACTAATCTTAATATCCGCAGCACACCTAGCACCGAGGGCGAAATAGTTGGTAAAGCAGCACATGATGAGGTGGTGACGCTGGTAGAAAAAACAGATGATAGCTGGTGGAAAGTTAGAACAAAAGATGGTGAAGAAGGATACGCTTATGCACAATATCTTTCCCCAATGTGATTTTAAATTATAGTAAACAAAAAACCATCCACCTACACGTGGATGGTTTTTTGTTTGTAGCTTCGATAAAATATTTTTATGAAGACAACTTACCGCATCTTAGTCACATTTTTTTTTGCGTTGCTGTTGCTTTCCTGCAACGCACAAACAAAAACAACGGTAACGCCGGAGGAATTTGAAAAAGCAATCACTAAAGATTCTGTACAAATTTTAGACGTAAGAACGCCGGATGAATATGCATCAGGGCATATAAAAAATACGCTCCTTGCCAATTGGAATGATAAGCCAGAGTTTAGCCGCAGAATTACTTTTGTAGATAAAAATAAACCAGTCTATATCTACTGCCTTGCCGGTAGTAGAAGTGCTGCTGCTGCAAAAGAAATGCGTTCCATTGGTTACGAAAATGTGGTGGAACTAGCAGGTGGCATCAATGCCTGGAAAGCTGCCAATAAACCGTTGGAAGGAAAAATGGATGAAAAACAAATGAGCATTGAAGCGTTTGATGCGGCCATTAGCGGTCAAACCGTATTGGTTGATTTTGGGGCCACCTGGTGCCCGCCTTGTAAAAAAATGGAACCTGTTTTAAAAAGCCTGCAAAACAATAATCCGCATAAATTTAAACTGGTAAAAGTAGATGGAGGCAAAGATATTGACCTGTTAAAAAAATATGCTGTAACCGCCTTACCTGTCTTTATTGTTTTTAAAAATGGCCAACCCGTTTGGCGCAAAGATGGCATTGCTACAGAAAAAGAAATGGCAACTGCCCTGCAACCCTGATCAATTCTGCAATAACGACAGACCGATGCCATCGAGATTGAGGACAGCCTTTTAGCTGAAACACTAAATATTGAAGCAGAAGCTGGCCTGAAGAAAGACTACTTAAAAATATGCTGTAGTGCTTTAGCAACTCCATCATTATTATTAGTATCGGTTACATAATTAGCTGACATTTTTATTTCCTCCGGAGCATTACCCATGGCCACACCCATGCCTGCCAGTTCAATCATTCCTTTATCGTTAAAATTATCTCCAATGGCAATGATTTCATTTTTATCAATTCCATACCTGCTCATCAAAAATTCAATAGCCTTTGCTTTGGAAGCCCCGGTACTCATCACTTCCAGGTAGGTAGCTTGGGATTTAAAAATATTTAAATTCCCCTGGTGCAGTTCAATTAGTCTTTGTTCAATATCATGTATCAGCTGTTTTTCACCGGCAATTAATATTTTATTCGGACCGTTATTTTGACCTTCCCAATACTGAAGTGTTTCTGCGAAGGGTTGTATTTTTATTTTAACGGCAGTAATTCTTTGTTCTTTTTTAATAAGGTCATTTTCCATTTCAGCAAACCATTCCATCTGGCTGTAATACATCGCCGATACATCATATCCTTGCAGTTCTTTGTTCACATGCGCCGCATCGTTTAGCGACACCGCATCCTGGTAGATGATTTCATTTTTATGCACAATATAACCACCATTCAAACTTACCAGCGGCATATCATCTGTAACTACATTTTTAGTAATGTTTACCATACCATGTAAAGGCCGGGCCGAAATAGGTACTACTAAAATACCCTTTTGCTGCAGGTGATGAATTGCCTGCTTATTAGCATCGCTCACAGAATGGTCACTCTTCAACAAAGTTCCATCCATATCTATAAAAACCGCTTTGTACATGGTAGTGTTTTATTTATTTAAGTGGGCAAATATAATAAAAATGCCCCCGCAACCGGAAGCTCTTTTTGCTGACAGTATTTTGTTATCAGTTGCTCCTGTCAGGATCATCCTGGTCATGATTATCTCTGTGGTGATAATCATGATGGCGATATTTTTCAAATATCCATCGGATCTTTTCATACCCGCTAAATCCGCAGTGTTTCAATTATATGTTGTTTTTTTACTACCTCATAAAGAAATTATTTCTGACAGCTTCAATCCTTTCATTGTATTCACGATTAAACGGGCAGTATGCCTGTTATTTTCTCTTTCATAAAAGTTACTGCTGCCTTTGTTGTAGTATGAATGTTTTTTGTCCGGGCAATTGTTTTTCATTGCAGCATCCTTGCGTCGCACTCTTGTACCACATACCATTTTGCAAACATTCCAAATTGTAGTAACGGCTGATACCAAACGTGAGCAGGTTGTTTGTTGGAATGTGTAAATTTCAATAAAGCAAATGAAACAAATTCTTTAATAGCAGTATCTGTCGGTACCGAACGTTAGACTGCAATTATTTTTATACAGTTTACAGCCCAAAACCTTTACAGTCCTATGTTTTGGAAGGCCCTACCTCTAAAGGAAAGTTACACCTCTATAATTTTCTAAAATGGATTTCTGGTGTGGACAATATTTTTTTGAAAGGAACGGATCATTGCTATCTGCTCTTTTGTGCCGGCCACTCGCAGTTTTACTACCGCAATTTAACCTTTGATACCAAAAGCTATAGCCCTATTTTTTCATTGACTATTTTTAAAATCGCTGCTTCCCGGGCAATTGTTTCCTGTTCAATTGCATTGCCTTTAGCAATGATATCTGCAACAAATTTTTTATCATTATATCCTGCTGCATTGATGCGTACATTCATAAAAGCACCGATCACTGCACTACGTGCACAAAGAGCACCAACACCTGCATCAGACACTGAATTTGGATTACCGTTTTGAACCATGGCCGTTATTAACTGCAGACTTGCATGCGCCAGGTGCATTACTTTAAAAGGAATTTCAATAGCATACCGTGTTGCTTCCTGTATGGCTTTTGAACGTAGTATTTTTTCTTCTTCATTGGCTTTGGGCAACCCAAAAGCATACATGATCTGGTTGAATGCTTTGGTATCCGCATCCACCAGTTTCAGTAGTTCATTTTTATATTGCTGACCCTTGTCTGCCCAATCGCTAAATTCCTGCCAGCGGTCATCCCAACCTTTTTTATGGGCTGATAAATTAGCCACCATTGTTGCAAGCGATACCCCCAACGCGCCAATATATGCCGCAATAGAACCACCGCCAGGCGCGGGGCTTTCACTGGCGGTTTCATCCGCAAATTCAGTAAGTGATAAATGTATCATTTTACTATCTGTTTTATCAGCCAGCAGGTATTCTATAATTCTTTCTTCCGGTTTAAAAGGTGCCAGCCCATCCAGCCCCAGGGATTTAATTGCAATCAGTATTAATTCCTTTTCAGAAACTCCAATAGAACGTTGCTGTTTTAGTAAAAAATATTTACCGGCATCCAGCATTGCCTTTAGTGGAATTAAACCTACTAACTCACTACCAGTAACCCGTATGCCGCGTTTATTTGCTTTGGTACAAATTTCATCAAAGGCAATGTGCACGGGGGTTATATTAATATTGGTCAGGTTTATAGAAATCTGTGCAATGCCATATTCTTCAATAAACCATCCAATGGCTTTTACCGCTTTTAAGCTACCGGGAATGTTGACAGGTTTACCATTTTCATCCAGGATAGGCTTACCGTTTATAAGCTTGGCACGGCCTGCTTCCCTTACATCAAAGGCAATGGCATTTGCACGGCGTGTACTGGTAGTGTTTAGATTAACATTATAGGCTACCAAAAAATCCCTGGCACCAATTACGGTTGCCCCCCGTTTGGCATCAAAAACGGCAGGGCCAAAATCCGGCTTCCATTCAGGATGTTCAATTTTTTTTATAAAAGCTTCGTATTCACCTGCACGGATATGCGATAAATTACTACGCTGTTTATTGGGTTGTGCAGCCTCGTATAAATAAACCGGCAATTGCAATTCTTCCCCTACCCGTTTGGCCAATTGCTGCGCATATTGTACAGTTTCTTCCATGCTGATATTGGCAACCGGAATCAAGGGACAAACATCTGTTGCACCCATCCTTGGATGTTCGCCTGTGTGCTTTGTCATATCAATCAATTCGCCCGCTTTTTTTATAGCTCTAAAAGCCGCTTCTACAACGGCTTCCGGCATACCAACCATTGTTACAACGGTACGACTTGTCGCTTTGCCTGGATCAACATTTAATAACCGCACTCCATCCACACTTTCAATTGCTGCGGTTATCTGGTTGATGATAGCAATGTTATTACCTTCACTAAAATTGGGAACGCATTCAATTAGTTGTTGCATATTATTTTTTTATCTTAGAACTGTCTAAAAATAGAATTTTCATTTACCATCTTGAGTTTTGTGGGGACACCAGCCTAGGCTAACCGCCGTCACCGGTGTCCCCACCGGCCACTTTTTAAAAAAATTGCAAAAACATCTATTCAAACTGATCAAATTTAATGCTTAATCAACGGCTAAATAAACTCCCCGCCAATCATCACCCGATCTATTAAATTTGTACCAAAGCAATAAGGTAAATAAGCCAGTGATGGTATGGGTTTGGTAAAGATAAGGTTGGCTTTTTTACCCACGGTAATACTACCCGTTTCATTGCCCAGTTCCATGGCGTACGCTCCGTTGATAGTGGCTGCATTGATGGCTTCTTCCGGCAACATTTTCATTTGAATACAACTGAGGGCAACCACCAGGTTCATGTTGCCACTGGGTGATGAACCAGGATTAAAATCGCTTGCAAGTGCAACAGCGCAACCCGCATTAATGAGTGCACGTGCATCCGGAAAACCCATTCTTAAAAAAAAAGCGGCAGTGGGCAGCAACGTACAAATAGTTTCGTTTCCATTGTTGTTACTCTGCTTGCCCAGTTGAACAATTTCTTCACGGGTTAATGATTCCAGATGGTCGAGTGAAACGGCGTTTAAATTCAATCCCATTTCAATTCCACCAATGCTGTTTAACTGGTTTACATGCAGCTTTGGTCTTAAGCTATAAGCCATACCTGCCTTACAGATCGTTTCCATTTCCTGTGGCGAAAAAAAACCGGTTTCGCAAAACACGTCGATATAATCAGCTAATTGTTCACCAGCGATTACGGGCAGCATTTCATTGATAATACTGTCAATATATCCCTGATGATTTTCTCTGTATTGAATAGGGTAAGTATGTGCCCCCAAAAAAGTTGACTTAATAAGCAGGTTTGATTTTTCCTTTAGTTTTTTTATCACTCTCAGCATCTTCAATTCGCCTGCTACTGATAAGCCATAACCACTTTTTATTTCGATGGCACCGGTTCCGAGTTTGCTTACTTCCTGCAGCCTTTTCCATGCCTGATTAAATAATTCATCTTCACTGACATCGTTTAATTTTTGCGCAGAGTTTATTATACCACCGCCTTTTACAGCAATTTCAGCATAACTCATTCCCTTTATTTTATCAATAAATTCATTTTCCCTGCTGGCCGAAAACACAAGGTGAGTATGACTATCGCACCAAGCTGGCAATACAAAGCGGCCTTGCGCCTCAATAATATATTTGGGTAATTGCGGTACTTTAATTTCCAGTTCAAACATCGCACCATATTCAGCAATCATCCCGTCTTCTACCAATAAAAATGCATCTTCAATACAGGGTAAATCAGCCAAAGCTGCTCCGCTTAACAAATTACTCTGCCCACGTACATTTACCAGCCTGGTAATGTTGATGATGATAGTGGTGTTTGACATACTTACAAAATATTACTGCACGTAACTATAATTTTTCCCAAATTTCTTTTCCAAATTGTTCCAGGCCCGGGTCTCTTGCACCCATTAATAACAAAACACAATTGCTGGTAAGATGTGGCCTTGCCGTCTCCAGAAAATCATTTCTATCTTCTACAAAAAAAGCATTTTTACCCAATGCTTTT
>NZ_JACMOO010000341.1 GCF_014377975.1 Ferruginibacter sp. | reverse complement strand
TTATACATCAAAAGAAATTGGGGAGTTATTATTTATCAATGCAAGATCGGTTGATAATAACCGCTCTCGGATTGCAAAAAAATTGGGCTTAGAGCAAGTAACCAATAGTTTATTAGTTTGGGCAATGGATCACAAAGACATAATTGCTAGAATATAACTCTATTGATTAAATAAAAACCATTTACCAAACCTGCCCTTCACACAATGAGTTGAATTCTCTTGAACTCATCTTTTATTTTATAGCCAAGCTTTATTTCATCACCAATAGATGTTCCCTCTAATACCATCACTTTATATACATTAGTTCAATTTGGACGCGAAAAAATATAGTCATATCTACAGATATTTTTAACCTGTTGATTTGTAAGTATAGCCACTTGGTTTGTAATAAATTCACTAACATTATCAAGGGTAGGATTAAGCTTACCGGAAAATGCACGTTTCATTTTTTGCAATATTTTTTCAGCAGGGTTTAACTCTGGAGAGTATGGTGTAATAAAAAGCAAAGCTATGTTTTCCAGAATAATCAAATTCTGCCCTTTGTGGAAAGCCCCGTTATGAAGCATTATGATTTTAAATTCATCAAGTGATTGCTTAGAGAACTCATTTAAATATACCTGAAAAGTATCTGTATTGCAAGGGGGCATTTCTAATTCAAAGTGATTTCCAGTAACTGGCGAAAACGCTCCAAACAAGTACAAAGATTTGAATACCTGCTGAAACAAGCAAACAGGCTTAACGCCTTTTGCGGTTAATCCCTTACCATTTCTGGTAAACAATCCAAATCTACTTTCATCCTGACAATAGAAGTTTATTTTTTTGTAGTCTTGAGCTTTTTCACTGACAATGTTTTGGCAGATCTGCTGAAATTTTTTTTAAAAGCTTCTACCGGTTGAACATCCTTTTTGATGTGGCTTTTCCTTGCTACTTTTACTTTAGCCTTATACTTTCTTACCACAAATCCATGAAAGGTTTTATAATTTAGATCTGTTTTAAAACGCTTATTAAACCAGTCTAATAACTCAATAAACCCTGCCATTCCATTAAGAGGATTGTTTAATTGCTCTTTCAAGGCAAGCTCTTGCTCATCTGTTATTTTACTGGGCTTGTAACCTGTCTTTGAGTGCAACATTAGCAATTTAATTCCTCCCTCGATGTAAAGAGTCCTCCATGTTTGAACGCTATTGTGGTTAACTCCAATTTCATCAGCCACAAGACGCTTGGATATTCCACTATCTTCATTACGTTTAAAGATTAATAATGCCTGAACACGCTTAGCTATCATCGGATGGCTGTTTTTCATTAGTTTCTTAAGTTCGCTTTCGCTCTGATTTATCTTAAAGGCTTTAGGTGCTGACATCGATTTTTTTATACAAAAAAAAGCTTATTATATTTTAGTCCAATAAGTATAAAAAAATAGTTATCAACATTATTGGACTAAATTATAACAGGTAATGGTATTACACCAAATAAAACAGCCATAATAAGTTTTTGGGTGTTTGACAAATCGAGTGATTTAAAGGTTGACACTAAAAATAATCGGGCTATTGATATAATTTGTTATCATCCCAGTTATACATTACTTTAGGCGGCAGGCATCTGGCAATAAGCAGCTGGCAGTTGGCAGTTGGCAGTGGCAGTCAAAAAAAAGGCAGACCATTTACAAGATCTGCCTATTTAAAAAAAATCGAAAAAATTATTCTACCACTATTTTTTTAGTCATTCGTTTTCCTTCAGAGTCCAATCTCATAAAATATAAACCTTTAACGTTTATGTTCAACTCTATTTGTTGTGTTGCTCTCTTTAGTTCTTCTTTAAAAATTTCTCTTCCCATCACATCTGTTACAATTAATTCTCCTCCATTTAATTCTTCTTTTAATTGTAAAGTAAAATTACCGTTAGATGGATTCGGATAAACGTATAAAGTATTATCTACATTGGTTGCTTCGTTTATCCCCAAGGCTGTTGTTCCCAACTTCACAACAAAAATATACCCGGCAGTTGTTCCCGGACCAGCTAAATTGAAAACTCCGGCACTTGGATCAAAATCGGCGGTTCCATTAAAGAATCCTGTTACATGAGCAATGCCCGCAGCGCTTAACGCTAAACCAAAACAAATATCATAATCAGCTCCGCCAAATGCTCCCGCATATACAAAATTTCCGGACGCGTTTAATTTTGAAATATATCCGTCATAATTTCCTGCAGAAGTCAAAGTGTATGTTCCCACGCCCGGATCAAAGTCTTCCGTTCCTAAAAATCCACCGGCAGTATAAACATTTCCCGCGGCATCAAGCGCAATGGATTGTGGCGCTCCACCAACATTTTTTGCCCAACCAAAAGTGCCTGAAGCATTTAATTTTAAAACAAAAGCAGATGCGGAGCCACTTAAAAAATATGTTCCTGCCCCCGGATCAAAATCAACGGTTCCAACATAATTACCAGTGGTATAAATATTACCCGCACCATCGCAGGCAATTGAATAACCAAGGTCGTTTGCGTACCAGCCCATTGCAGTTGCCCACACAAAATTTCCGGAAGCATCTAATTTAGAAATGAAAATATCACCCATTCCTCCCGATGAAACAGTATAGCTTCCTGCACCTGGATCAAGATCTGCTGTGCCACTAAAACCACCTGTAATGCAAACATTTCCGGAAGCGTCAACAGCCACGCCATAACTAGCATCACTTCCCGTACCACCCATTTTTTTTGCCCAGATAAAAGTTCCTGAAGGGTCTAGTTTTGAAACAAAAATATCGGTGCCAGCCGCTGTCATAGTAAAACTTCCCGCACCCGGATCAAAATCCGACGAACCTGCAAATCCTCCTGATACATAAATATTTCCCGAAGCATCTAACGTAATGGATTCTCCTGTGCCTCCAATGTTTTTTATCCATACCGTGCTTCCTGCCGCAGATAATTTATAGATGTAATTCGTGTTTCCTAAGGAAAGAAGTGAATAGACATCACCGGCAGCATCGAGGGCAATATCTTGACCTCCATCGATACCCGAAGAGCCAAACAGTTTGGCCCAAACAAAATTTCCGGAGGCGTCCAGTTTAGATACGTATGCATCTATTCCGCCAGAAGGCGTAAGCGTGAAGATACCAACGCCCGGATCAAAATCGGTTGTGCCGCTAAATGCACCTGTTGTGTATACGTTACCGGAGGCATCAACCACCATTTCAGTTCCCTGACCGCCTCCTGGCCCAAGCATTGCATTTGCCCATAAAAGATTTTGCCCTTTGTGAGAGAAGAAAGAAATGAGGCATAAAAATAAAAGTGAGTGTGCTTTAAAATTTTTGCGTCGCAAAAAAGAAGTAATTTTTGTTTTCATGATTTTTAGTTTTATTTTATTTTTGAATTATTATTTTATTGTTAGAAATCGTTTTTCCATTTTCGGAAACCTTAACGGTATATAATCCATTTTGTAAATGATAAAGGTCAAGAGTTTGGTTTTCATTTAAATTTTTTTCCTGGTAAACTATTTGACCTAACATATTAATTACTTCAATTAACGCGTTATTATTATCCTTAGATTTGATAGTAAATAAACCATTTGATGGATTTGGGTAGATTGACACACTTTGATCATTGGAAACTAATTGATCGAACCCAGTACAGCTGCTTACAATAATATTTTGAAATGCCGAATTGCTGCAACTATTACCATCCGTATATAAGTAGGTGATCACAAATGTTCCGGTACCTGCGGTTGAAGGATCAAATATATTTCCGGTAACAGTTGTGCCGCTATATCCACCGCCTGTTGGTGTTGCAGCGCTCAGCGTAATACTTGTACTAGCAACGCAAACCATTGTTGGATTCTGCGCATAAGAAACTACAGGCAAAGCGTTTACATTTACAGAAGTCGTTTTAGTGTTAGAACATATTCCGTTACCGCCCGTAACCGTATAGTTTGTTGTTACGGTTGGAGTAACAGCAATCACGGTTGTTGTGGCACTTGTGTTCCAAGTATAAGAAGTAGCGCCGCCTGCTGTTAAAGTTGCTGTTTGTCCCGCACAAATGGTTGCAGAAGTTGCAGTAACAATTGGTAAAGAATTTACATTTACAGAAGTCGTTTTAGTGTTAGAACATATTCCGTTACCGCCCGTAACCGTATAGTTTGTTGTTACGGTTGGAGTAACA
>NZ_JACMOO010000340.1 GCF_014377975.1 Ferruginibacter sp. | reverse complement strand
CTTTAATCCTTTTTTCTCTCATTTTTGTTGCTTCTTCACCGTGGGTATTGTTTATTTTATTCTCTTGAAATTTTATTTTTACCTGTATCATTTGAGTAATGATCTCTATTGCTTCATTTGCGCTGAATTGACCTTGTATTAATTGTATGTTCATATTATTTATTTTAAAAAGTTTTACTGGCCCTGTCCGAGTGAAAATCCGGGTTTTCCATCAAATAAATAAAGATTTTCTGTTTTAATGGTATCAATATTTTTTTCGATTGCTTCATTTAACATTGCTGTAATATTGGCGTGGTTAAAAGTTTTTTCAGCCAGTGGTTTAAATCGGCAACGCCAGTGGTCAGTACAGAAAGTTTCTTCAAACCCCTCGGGCCAAACTTTAATTCCCCGGTTGGTAATCATAGTCAACTCAGCATCCTCGCTTTCCAATTGTTTAATAAGTTCTGCAAGTTCATCCGGGTTGCTTCCTCTCCAGTTTACAAACACATCTACACCTACCAAGCTTTTGGTCTTTGCTTCTTTGCGCTGGTATCTTGGAAGTATGAGGGCAGCATTTTTATCGTAGCTAACTGCAGTTAAAATGGAGGGTTGTTGTCCTAGGTTATTAATGACTGCATCGGCAAATTCGGTCGTAGTCACTTTTTGTTTACTTGTACCTTCTTTGTAAATATCATAAGTATGAATGCCATCTTCAATGGTTTTAAGCCAGGCGTTCTGTACTTTTTCTGCAATGTTGCCTTGCCCAATATGGTTCAGCATCATCACAGCTCCTTGTAGTAACCCCGATGGGTTTGCCCTGTTTTGATTGGCAACTCTTGGTGCCGAACCGTGTATGGCTTCAAACATGGCGCACTGTTCACCAATATTTGCAGAACCGGCCAAACCAACGGAACCGGTAATTTGTGCAGCTATATCAGATAAAATATCTCCATATAAATTCGGCATTACAATTACATCAAAAATCTCTGGTGTATCAGCCATTTTTGCAGCGCCAATATCAATGATCCAATGTTCGTTTTCAATTTCAGGGTATTCTAAAGCTATCTCATCAAACACCTGGTGAAACAAACCATCTGTTTGCTTCATAATATTATCCTTGGTAAAGCAGGTTACCTTTTTGCGGCCATATTGCTTGGCATATTCAAAAGCATAACGCACTATTTTTTCGCAACCCGGGCGGCTTATCAGTTTTAAGCACTGCACCACTTCGTCTGTTTGCTGGTGCTCAATGCCCGCATAAAGATCCTCCTCATTTTCTCTGATAATTACTATATCCATTTGTGGGTGCTTGGTTTTCACAAAAGGATGTAGACTGTTACAAGGTCTAACGTTTGAATACAAGCCTAAAAATTTGCGGGTAGTTACGTTTAAACTTTTGTAGCCACCACCCTGTGGTGTAGTAATTGGCGCTTTTAAAAACACTTTATTGCGACGAATAATATCCCACGATTCTTTTGCTATACCGGCAAGATTACCTGCCAGATACACTTTTTCCCCCACTTCAATTTCATCAATTGAAATATCGGCCCCTGCCGCCATAATTATTTTTAAAGTGGCATCCATAATTTCAGGTCCTATACCATCTCCTTTTGCAACTGTAATTTTTGTCATTTCGTGTTTATTTTTGTGCGGCAAATTTGTGGGCCTTTATTCATATACTTTCATTTATCTTTATTATATAACCCATAAATTATTTTTATGAACTTTACTTTACAGCAGTTAAAAGTTTTCATGATTGTCGTACAAAATGAAAGCATTACCAAGGCATCTGAAGAACTGCATATGACGCAACCTGCAGTATCTATTCAAATAAAAAATTTACAGGCACAGTTT
>NZ_JACMOO010000057.1 GCF_014377975.1 Ferruginibacter sp. | reverse complement strand
GGTATGTTTTTAAATGGCAAAGTGCACAAAAGCAATTATTAACAAAAAGTAAAATAGTTTGGTATGGAAGAAAATAAAGAACATGCAGCAGCAGATGATGCACAGCAACTGGAACAGTTGAAGCCTCCTTCAACTGATGAACCCATTGTACCAGCTACAGAAACAACAACAGAAGTTGAACAACCTTCAACCTTTAAACCCTGTTATGGAAGTACATCATCACGCCCACGACTCTGCTGCCCCTCATTATCAAAAAAACTGGAAAAATTATTTCTGGGAATTTTTAATGCTTTTTCTAGCAGTGTTTTGTGGTTTTTTAGCAGAGTATCAATTGGAGCATACCATTGAACATCAACGGCCAAGGGAATATGCACAAAGTCTTTATAAAGATTTGCAAAACGATACAGCCGATTTAAAAAAGGCAGCATTGTATGAAAACAGGGTAAATAATATCATTGACAGCCTCGTTAATTTTATAAGCAGTGCTGACTTTTCTCAAAAAGGCGGTCAATTATATTATTATATGCGGCTTGCAAGCTTAAGGTATGATGTTGACTGGAACAAAGCCACATTAAACCAACTAATCAGCTCCGGCAACCTTCGTTATTTCACCAATACGCAACTGGTAACGCAGCTAAGTAATTATAATACGATTACAAATATAATTTCCAAACAGGATGATTATATTTTTGAAAAAAGAAAAAGGGCCGTTACATACAAAGACCGGATTACAATACCCAAATACGATCAGGCCCTTGCAACAATCTCAATGGACGATGTTGCGTTAGGAAGAAAAAATACTTTAATTGATTCCATCAGGAATACAAATATGCCCGTACAAAACAATACTGCTGATATGTTAAATGCATTTGCAAATGCCCTTCTTGATACTAAAATTAATAGGCAAAACCAGCGGACAAAATATTATCCCAAAGCGATAGAACTGGCAACGGAGATAATGGAATTGTTAAAAAAAGAATATCACCTGAAATAATTTATGGAACAAAATAAAGAAATACCGTCAAAAAATATTCCTGAAGTGGAGCAAAGTCCACCTCGAATTTTAAACGAAGAAACAATTTCTGCTTCGCAGCAACGTCTCGTCCCTTACCGGACGTTGCGTTCAACAGTTCTAAAACATTATTATTAAATACGCAACGTCCCCTTTGGGAGACGTTGCTGAGAATGAAAAATAAATAGTTGGATTGATAATAAAATTTCTAAGCAACAAGTCAAATGAAAAATATCATTCAAAATAAATTAATCTATAAAATGAAAAATAAAAAAACAATCCTCCTATTTATTGCATTGATAAATCTATTGTCTTTTCAGCTAATGGCACAAACACAGGTCGTTTACGATATAGTGTTATCAGGTGGTCGAGTTATTGACCCCGAAACAAAATTAGATGCCATAAAAAATGTGGGCATAATCAATAACCGTATTGCCGAAATTTCATCAGAACCACTAAAAGGGAAAGAAACCATTAATGCTAAAGGATTAGTAGTATCTCCTGGTTTTATTGATTTGCATGTACATGGACGAACCAATATAGAGCAGGAATATCAATTGCATGATGGACTTACCACTGCATTGGAACTGGAATGGGGAATTGAGAACCTTAAAGAGTGGTATGCAACAAGAAAATCAAAGGCATTAATAAACTATGGTGCAAGTGTGTGCTGGCCTTACGAACG
>NZ_JACMOO010000339.1 GCF_014377975.1 Ferruginibacter sp. | reverse complement strand
GTGATTTATCTGCGGCCAGTTTTTTCCGCTCTGTTTTATGAGGGCTGGTCAGCTCATTTTCTTAATCCACTTTCAATCGTTGCTCAATCAATTCCATGGCCAGCTGTTTTGTTTCTTCCATAAAATATTTAAGTTGCGCCAGGTCATAACCCTGATTGGCATCTTCCCTTGTCCGCATTTTGTTGCCAAACTGTTTGGTGAGTTTGGCCACTCTTTCAATATCCTGGTCTACATCCAAACCAGTCTTTATTTTAATCACTTTAAAGGCTGCTTGGTAGTTTATCGTTGCTTCTTCCAACATGGCCGCCGTATCTTTTTTACCAATGGCAACCAACGTAGCCAATCCTTCAATTTTACGCCCATAAAAATTTACCACGGGTATACCGGTGAACTCACAAAAAGCATCATGCAATGCAATGTCTATCGCCGCAATCGTGCGGGGCAAATGTGGAAACTGAATTACCGCTTCATCAAAATATTCCGGGATGCCGGAAGTATGTGTCACCAGGTTTCGGATGGCGGTGCTGTAATAAGGCAGCTCTGGAATATATTTTTTGCAATTATCATCAAACTGTAACTGGCCTTTTTCGTTCAGTATCATGATGCACAGGGTTGTAAATTGTTTGGTAACCGATGCCAGGTTAAAGCAGCATCCGTGGTAAGCATTTTATTGGTTCTGAAGTCTGCTGCACCAAAGCCTATTTATACAACACCTTTCCCTTCTCTACCTAAAGCACAGTTCGGTTAAAGCGATTGTTTTTATTGAGTGCGGTTAATATGATATTCATTTTTTTATCTCCGGTTGTTGCACCTGTAGTCTTGCAGCTATTCACAATATTGGCATGTAAAAGGTTTGTGATAAAGTTAATGGAAGTACTGGATCATAAAATAATTTGCAAATATTGTCTTAGTTAACGGTTATTTTTACTAACGGGCTGTTATATTTTTTTATACTTATCAACACATTCATCCCTAATTTTTATACAATGAGAAGCATATTGCCACTACTTTTAATATTGATCTCCTTCAACGTCCAAAGCCAGTGGATAAAGGATTCTGTTTTAATAGAAGGCCATTACAGAATGTTTACATTTCACCAACCTGATACTAACTTAAAGGGAGGAAGCCTGTTGTTTTTAATGCATGGTTCTGGCGGTAACAGCAGCGATATTATTGCAAAGACAAATAAGCTGGAAGCCATTGCAGGTAAGGATAAATTACTGATTATTTACCCCGAAGGCTATCTGCATTTCTGGAACGAATGCCGCAAATTTTCTACTGCCGCAGCCAATAAAGAAAATATAAACGAGGAAGCTTTTTTTACAGAGATGATAAATTATTTTACAAATAAATACGGCATCAATCAGCACAATATTTTTGCTGCGGGTTTTTCAGGTGGCGGCCACATGGCATATAAACTGGCAATGACCATGCCTGCACAAATAAAAGCCATTGCAGCAATTGTAGCCAATATGCCCGACTCTGCCAGTTGCGATTGCAGACTTGCCGGAAAAGCCTTACCTGTATTAATTATTAACGGAACGGATGATAAAACAAACCCCTACAATGGCGGTGAGATGTTTGTTAACAACGCCAGCTTTGGTGTGGTTCGCAGCTCAGAAAATACTTTCGCATACTGGTCATCGTTGGCTGGCTATGCTGGTATGCCAACAAAAACGCTGTTGCCAGATACAGATACCACGGATCATAAAACCATTGAAAGTTACGCTTACAAGGCCGCCAATAAACCGCCAGTTACCTTGCTAAAAGTGGTTGGCGGCCATCATGATTATCCCGGCGATATTGATGTGTATTTGTACGTATGGGATTTTTTTAAAGCAATTAAATGAAACATATATTGGTAGATTTTTTTAGAAATAAGCGACCTGAACACCGGCGGAATCTTCAATTCCATCGGGTGCAGGATTTAGTTCAGGATTATAGCTCATTTTAAAATAACTGCTTTTTTACAGGCAGGTGATATCGGAGACAAAAAATATTTTTGAATTTCATTTTGTAAAAAAATAATGAAACTCTGGTTAATTCCAATAGTACTTTAAACGGGTTCCGGAGCTTTACAGGGGTCACTTTGCAATACTTTCCTATACAAGGCAATGCGGTATATTTTAGAATCAAGAAAAGACGCTGACTGCTAAAAGTACTCCTGGTAAAATTATCCGCAATTATTTTCATGTAGTAGCTCAAGGTGCAGCTTTTACCCGGGAGCTCTCGGATTTTTTAAAAGATAGCAGTCCATACAAAATGAATTCGATTACCTGTATCAGTAATTATTTTTGGGTAAAAAGCCCTCAATTAAACCGTCATTATAAAAAATAGCAGTGGTTTTAAAGAATGGGATCAGAGTAAACCTGCATAAAATTATTTGCTTTATCCGCAGCATTTAGGGGAATACATAATCTGCTTCTTCCTGCTTTTGAGACTGGTATTGGATTTTAAATTCTGGTTGCTAAAAAGTAATAATATAAAACGTATGACTTGTTTTCTTGCGCCAGGTGTTACAGGAAGTACTCAATAATAAAAATCCCTTCGTAAATTATGTATTTGTTTTTTTGTTGAATGGCTGCACTCAAGCTTTTTATTAGAGCATTCATCATTTCGATTTCTTTTGTTTAGGCTTGTGCGTATAATCCTATTGTATAGACGTTAAGGTTCTTTTTAATTTTAAGTCATTCGCCTTATAACTACCCTGATAAATTATCATTGAATTTTAGATAAGCAAAATATAGGTACTTAACCTTTCTTAACAAAACAGGGTAAATATATTAAACTTATATATCCATCTTTTTTTAAAATAATATTTAAATTTAGAAGTGATATTTATTCATTGTTAATTATATACAATATAAATATATAAAAAGGGAACTAAACCAATTTATCTTTACAGCGTTATTTCAAAATAAACCAAAACAATCTACCATGAGAAAAATTATAATCCTATTGCTTGGCCTCTTTATATTAGCCGCCAGTCTTTCAGCACAAACAAAAACGGTAACCGGAAAGGTAACAGACTCAAAAGATGGAACTGCTATGGCAGGCGTTACGGTAAAAATAAAAAATGGGGCTGCTGTCGGAGTTACCGATGCGTCCGGAATTTTCAATGTTTCTGTACCGGTAAAAACTAAGGCCATCATTTTTTCTTCGGTAGACTACAGCGAAATTGAGTTGCCTGTTACT
>NZ_JACMOO010000338.1 GCF_014377975.1 Ferruginibacter sp. | reverse complement strand
TAAGCAGCAAATGACTCCGGTTGCATTCCCGCCAGGTGCTTAACCTTATTGATGATTTTTTTTAGCATAATTATACTTGATAAGGATTAGTGTTTCGTGAGCATAGTTCTGTATATTTTTGCAGGCAGGTTTCCCATCGCTTTCAGTGCCAGCCAGGTTCTTAATTTCCTAGGCATCTTTCCGGTGTAGCCATATGCCACTACTTCATGCCTGCTGTTAACGTCATATTTTTCGCAGATGTTAATGGCCTTGAGCAGGCAGCTTTTGCGGGCAGTTTTGCTGTATTGATTTCGCTGCTTATAGATGCTGTTCAGGACATACAGGTATTCAAATATTTCCACTTCTTTGTTATCCAAGCACTCGTCTGTTACTCTTCCTTCTGCGACGTAGGTTACGAGCAGCAATTCCGGCGTGTAAATAAAATGGTTGTTGTGATGGAGCATGCGGATGTAAAATTCAATATCCACCAGCCATTTCAACTTTGGGTCAAAAAACATGTCAACACTTCTACGGAAGATGCCCGTGCTGGGTGCTCCGGGCAGGTTATTGCTATATAGCACCAGCGGGTTTTCTTTCAATATTTTTAATTGACTTTCATCGAGCATATGATCCCAGTTCTTTGCCGGGCTTTGTGCCTGCGTGGCAGAAAAAGCATAGTCAGCGCCGGGGTTTTCATCCAGCATGGCCACGTATTTTGCAAGGCTGTCAGGGTCGCTTAACCAGTCATCGTGATGCAGTAGCTTGATGTATTCCCCGCTAGCCTGGCGCATGGCTTCATTCCAGTTTTCGGGGCTCCCCAGTGTGGTTGCATTCTTAAAATATTTTATCAGTTCCGGCCGTTGGTAACCCTGCGCCAGTTCTTTTACTATGTTTCCTGGTGAATCATCTGTAATTACTATTTCATAGTCCTGATAAGTTTGGGAGAGAATAGAATCAATGGTTTTGCGCAGGTACAAGTCCTGGTTATAAGCCGGAATACAAATGGATACTTTTGGCATTTATCAAATGGGGACTTAAACTGCTTTCTTCATCTTAAGCAACACTTTCTTTTGATTTTAAAGAAATATCAATTTTTTCTATCCCGACAATATGGTTTGAACGGGCAACAATAATTCCATCTGCTGAGTAGGTATCCTTTTCATCCGCCTGGCAAATTATAGTAAAGTCATTAGCTATTAAAAAATCAAGACATTTATAATGCACTTTATTTCCATGCGTAGAAATAAACGCATAACCAATCTTCTTTTCTTTTATGGCTTTTGAAGCTCCCAATAACATGTCATATTCAAATCCCTGGATGTCTGCGTGCAGGATATCTAAAAAGTCTATATGCTGTGCTGTTAAATAATCATCTACACAGATAACAGGCTTACCATCCAGTTTACCACTCTCGCTGCCTGCAAATGCATTTGTAAATGTGCCCTGTACTTTGTTAAGCCGGAAATTATTTATACCATATTTTAAGTTGAATAATTCTGGTTCCACCATAAAGTTTCTAGCACCTTTTACCCTCTTATTAAACCAAATGGAATAAAAAGCCCAGTAAGAACCCAGTTCCAGCATAGTTGCACCTTCCGGCATTTCATTTAAAACAAGCTTAAATGCATATTCTTCTTGTGGTTCATGAACTCCTCTATTTTGATAAAGCATCTTTACGATGGCTTCACCATAGTAGCCGCCCAGCGTTGTAAGAATACCGTTGTGCATGAACTGCTTTCCGTTCCTTACTTTTCCGGCGTTTTGATGGCGTTCAATTTTCCTGTTGTCTGGACACAATATGACGTCCTGCAATCTGCTTTGCCAACCATCTTCCAACGGACAATTTAAATAATGCTTATCATAATAGCCCATTGGTAATAACAATTTTAATTTGATCTGATAAAACATTGATGAGCCTTTCATCTTCCGGATATACTTTAGGCTATGAAAGGAGACAATATGTTGAAGCTTTTTATAAAAGGACATTAGGAAATTTAAAAATGGATGCTCAAAGTATTTTGAAGCGTAGCAAACTACTGAACTCTCGTATTGTTGCAATTATTTTAACTCTCAGTTTTTGAATATTTGTTCTTATAAATATTCTCATTAAAAACAAATTATTTCTGCTGGCTGGAATTCTTACACGACGATTGATAATCATAAATAAAAATTGTAGTACATCATTCATTACAATCAAATGATCACTTCCACCAATTGCAATTTTATTTTGCACAATCATTTCAATTGCCAACTCATCATTTCTATCTATTTTAATCAACTTAGAAATAAGAGATTCATAATTATTAAAATCATTGACGTTTATAAAAGATTTGCGATTAAAGTCTTTATCGATCATATTATTTCCCCAATAAATGGGAATTGAGTTAACTACAAAAGGTTCCAATATCTTCTCTGTTGTATAACCAGCATAATTGCTATTTTCAAATGCAAAAACAAACTTATAGTCTTTAATAAAAGCCATCTTGTCTGTTACAGAATAACCAATATTATTTAGAACTCTGCCCCCAGAATCTACTTTTTTTACTTTTGATAATACCTTAAAAAAACTGATTCTTTCCTCTGAATTAGGGTTAGACACCAGCATGCAGCAGAACTTTGTCTTTGATTTCCAAATTGCGGTAGCTTCCTCTCTTGATATTTTTTTAACTAAATCTTGGTAGTATTTATGACGCTGGATATAAAGATGGTAAAGAGGGAGTCGAAAATGATTATTTCTTTTTAAGAAATCAAAACTTAATGCGTAATCACATTGTAAAAAATCAGGGCGCTGATTTTCGCTCGTGTAAAAAATTCGGATACAATCATATTTTAAGAAC
>NZ_JACMOO010000056.1 GCF_014377975.1 Ferruginibacter sp. | reverse complement strand
TGTATTGTTGTTGCTAAACTTAATGCATTATGTAAACCGTCTAATTCATCAATGTGATTCCAAAATTTTCATTACTATTTTTTCTTCCGCAGTCAGGTCAGCCTTATTATCATTTACCTGTATTTCATCCAGTTGGTTTAAATATTTTCCGAGTGACCTATTTTCGTACAACGATACAATCACCGGATGCACATAATATTTTTTACAAACATTTCTTGTATTACCCAACTGCTTTGATACCATATCTAATGCTTCAGCTACCTTCCTCTTAGCCTCTGTTGCAGTTTCAAAAAGACCTAACTCTTTAAAAGCCAAAAAAGCACGGATAGTACCCGACCAGGTCCTGAAATCTTTGGCAGTAAAATCACCACCGCTTATTTTTTTTATGTACTCATTAACCATTCCCGAATCAACAGATCTTCTGTCGCCATCACTGGTATAGTATTGAAAAAGTTCTTTACCCGGAATATCCCGGCAGCTTTTAACAAGGATAGATAATTTTTTATTTTTTATACTAATATCATGATGCACCCCTTTCTTTCCTTTGAAAGAAAATTTTAATTCGCTGCCATTTATATTTACATGTTTATCTTTTAATGTAGTTAATCCAAACGAACCATATAATTTTTCATACATGCTGTTTCCTATCCTAATATTGGTTCTCTCCATCAAACTAACAACTAAAGCCAATACTTTTTCTACCGGTAAACCTGACAATGAAAGATCCTTTTCCAACTGTAATCGTATAGCCGGAACAACTTTACCAAATTGATAAAGCCTGAAATATTTTGTATAATTGCGAATTGAATTCCACAACGTGTGATACCGGTATTGTTTCCGTTTTTTAACATCTAAACCGGTTGCCTGCAAATGGCCATTTGCCAAATCACATATCCATACATTATCCCAGGCAGGAGGAATTACCAGCCTTTTAATTCTGATTAATTCCTTTTTATCTGTTATGCGTATTGTTTCACCAGCTATATAATCAAACTTTCTCCCTTTTTTTATACGCTTTATTCCCGGTACTGTATCATTTACATAAATAAGATTAACAGCTTGAGCACTCTTTTCAGGATCATCAATTATAGCCCTTAATTTTCTTTTAGGCAATTGTAAAATCTCATCGGCAATAGCTTCCATAAAATTTAATTCTTTAAATTAATATAGAAAGTATTGTGCCTATTTTTTGTGGGGGAATTAAATAAAGTTGTGATAATAAAATTCCCTTTTACAAAAATTTCAGGGAAAAAAATTCTACACTAAAAAAAAACAAACCATTCCAATTTGAAATAAAAAGAAAGGGTTATATCGCTACTTTGAAACGCTAAAAACAAAACTGCCCTTAATAAAATAAAAGTAAAATAAACAAGAGATAATAGTTAGATTTTGATATCACTAATCAAAGTGGCAATATTATAATTTATACTTCCAATAATTTATCAGATTTTTTTTCGAGCACTTTAATCTCCGTTTTTCCCATTTTAATACCCTGTCTAATTAAAGCAAACAGGCTCATATATACATTGGCTATCCATACCAATGAAAAGCCGGCTATAACATAGCCCCGCCAATCATTTATCAACAGTTTATAATTAGTCAAAAAAAGAAAGGCAATTGCAACATAATGGCTAAAACAATATTCACAGGTGAAGAGGTAAAAAAATTTTCGTTCCAATATCGTTTTACCATGCTCACATCGTTTGGAACAAAACTCCCTTGGTTCTTTAAATACTTCTTCGTGTATAACAGTCCAGGCTACACATGCAACCGGGATGGCTAATAAAAAAAGCCAAAGAATTTGATGTAAGATTGTCATAAATTATTACTGGTAAAGTTGAATCATTTCTCCACATTCGTTTGTATCAACAAAGACTGCATCGCTATTTTAAGATGACAATTCTTATGCCATTGAAATACTTATACACTATTTATGATGACCCTCTACTTTAAATTAGCCCTCCTGTACAGTGAGAAAATAACAGTTTCATTCTAAGTCATTATCAAATCTGTAGCATTAAAATAATGCTTACCTACAAAACCTCATCGCTTACCGCCAATTATATCCAATTTACCTAAAGCCATTTTACATTATTATAAACACAGTCTACATTTATGCTATAAACATAAAGTAAATGGAAAGCAATAAAAATTATAGGAGTAGCGAAGGTGGCAGAATAGCAGGCGGTTTAATATTGGTAGCGGTAGGTGCGGTATTATTGTTACGCAATATTGGTACGGTAATTCCCGGGTGGTTATTTTCATGGCCAATGATTTTAATACTCGTTGGTATCTACTCTGGCTTTAAACACAATTTCAGAAACAATTCCTGGCTGATTTTAATCGGCGTGGGTGGCTTTTTTTTGGTAAATGAATTCATCCCCAATTTAGGTCTTGAACCCCTGTTTTGGCCACTGGTTATCATTGGTGCCGGAGTAATTTTTATTGTAAGACCGGGCAAAAATAATTGGCTTGATTTTAAAAAAGATATCAATCAAAGCCAATGGAAAAATGTATCTGGCAGTGGGTTTCAGACATTAGCTACGGACATGCTTGCAGACAGTACCGATTACCTGTTGGTACGGTCAGTTTTTAGCGGCATCGTTAAAAAAGTTGTTTCAAAAAATTTTCAGGGCGGTCGTATATCCTGTGTTTTCGGCGGTGCTGAAATTGATTTTAGCCAGGCAGATATCAACGGACAGATAATACTAAAACTGGAAGCGGTGTTTGGTGGTATCAAGTTAGTAGTACCTCCGCATTGGGCCATTCAAAATGAAATAGACGGTGTATTTCATGGCGTAGATGATAAGCGAAGATTTAATCCTGATGCAACTATCAATCCCGGAAAAGTACTTATCCTGAAGGGTTCAGCAGTATTTGGTGGCATAGAAATTAAAAGCTATTAGTGTAAATAGGCAATGGTAAAAGATGAAAAAATGTAGCACTTCATTTATTAAGAATATAAGTGCTATTTAATTAAATTATACGTTGCAAGGCTTTGTCCACTCACAATTGACAACCACCCACAGTACATCAACAACTAACAAAATCACCATCAAAATTATAACGCCATGAAATGGTTCCTTGCAAAATTAGTTTTCCGGATTGTTTGCGGATCAGGTAATCATACACCACAGTTTGATGAACAGCTTAGGTTGATTTATGCAGAGGATGAATTGCATGCATTTCATAAAGCAAGGTTGTTGGGTGAGGGCGATTGTGTACAACATGAAATGGAAAACCAGGTAAGCATTAAACGGAAATTTATAGACGTAACAGAATTGCATTTACTTACCTGCGATACTGATGGTGCAGAAATCTATTCTATAATTAAGGAAGAACCCGATGCCAATTTGTACATTCGCAGTATTCAAAAATCGGCCACGCAATTATTGCAGCAGGGCCTTCATCAGTTCACCGGCTTAAACAGCATTGCCATTGGTTCGTAATATTTCAGCAGATCGGAAAGTTTTCATTATCTTTTTTGCCGCATTCATTGCATGGTTCGGCATCTGGTGCATGCTGCAAATAATGGTACTACAGGATTTTGGTATAGCCTCATCAAGGGCAATTACAGATGCCATTGTCAGCAATCTTCTATTAGAAGCTGCCTGTTTACTCATCATCAATAACATGCGTTATTATTTACCCAAGCAGGAAAAATACTGGTATGTACTTGTAATTACGATTGCCTTAAGTTGCCTGTGGCTGCTGGTAATGCGTGTAAGCATGTGGGCCATTTTTAAAAATGACATAGCCTATATGCATTCACTGGCTCAAACAACCATTATCCGTTTTGTAATTGCTTTTTTACTCATTGGATGTTGTACTGTATTAAGTTTACTTTGGTACACCCAGCAAGATCAGCAGGCCGATACGCAACGCAAACAGGATATGGAACGCCTTGCAAGGGAAGCTGAGTTAAATAAATTACGCCAGCAATTGCAGCCCCATTTTTTATTCAACAGCCTTAATTCTATCAGTGCATTAACCGGCAGCCAGCCAGAAAAAGCCCGGCACATGATACAGCAGTTGAGTGATTTTTTACGGAGCACCTTAAAAAAAGAAGAGCAACAGTGGACAAGCTTTGAAGAAGAATTGCAATACCTGCAATTATACCTCGATATAGAAAAAGTGCGTTTTGGTTATCGCCTGCAAACGCAAATAGAAACAGAAGAAGCTACCCTGCAAATGCAACTCCCTACTATGATATTACAACCACTGGTAGAAAACGCCATCAAGTTTGGCCTTTACGATACTATTGGCGAAGTAACTATTTTCATCCGTGCAAAAAATGTAAACGGGCTACTGGAAGTGAGCGTACAAAACCCTTTTGATGAAACCACTTCTGCATCGGTAAAGGGTACGGGCTTTGGTTTATCTTCCATCAGGCGAAGATTGTTTTTATTATTTTCCCGGTACGACCTGTTACAAATAAAAAAAGAAGCACAACAATTTATCACCATCATCACCATACCACAACAGCATGAAAGCAATAATAATTGACGACGAACCATTGGCAAGAATGATGGTAAAAGAATACCTGCAATCGTATCCAAACATTACGGTAGCAGAAGAATGCAATGATGGTTTTGAAGGCATAAAGGCCATTCAGCAACATCAGCCGGATTTAATATTTCTCGATATACAAATGCCCAAAATAAATGGCTTCGAAATGCTGGAGCTGATAGATAATCCGCCGCAAGTAATTTTTACCACCGCCTATGAAGAGTACGCCATCAAAGCGTTTGATGCCCATGCCGCCGATTATTTGCTAAAGCCTTTCAGCAAAGATCGCTTTGACAAGGCCATTCAAAAGCTGCAACAGCAACACATAAACGTTACACAGGCAGTGACAGAAACAGCATTGAAATCCACTACACAAAGCAACCGCATTGTTGTAAAAGACAATGGCAAAATAAAGATCATACCTATAGCACAGGTGCAGTACCTGGAAGCTGCAGATGATTATGTAAAGATCATCACCGCCGAAGGCAGCTTTCTAAAAAAGAAAACCATGCAGCATTTTGAAGACATCCTGCCACCACAGGAGTTTATCCGCATCCACCGTTCCTACATCATCAACGCCTCATTAATTACCCGTATTGATCAGCATGAAAAAGACAGCCACCTGGCATTACTAACTACTGGTGTACATTTGCCGGTAAGCAAAGCCGGGTATGCAAAATTGAAGGAGGTGTTGGGGATTTAATGTAGCAAAATTATACAATGGACATTTATTTTCTTGGGCATCTTCGCAGGATCAGCAGCCATAATAGATTGAAAAAGCAAAAGAACAAAATAAAAAAAGCTTGATCTGCGAAATGAGGCTTACACTATTTAAGCATCTTTAATTTGCCAGATCCAGGATATAAATATAAGTATCATGTGGTGCAACTTCATCGCCCCCAAAATAGGGGTATTGCCAATAACCTGAAACAGTACTATCATTCAATGCCCTGGGTAACATAACTTTTTTTCCTTCAACTGAAAAAAGATATTTCTTTCCACTGATGTGTATGGTAACTGGAATTACTGCCCCGATAGCAATAGTTGAAATCTCTTTAAAACTTCTTTTGCCGTCTGCATAGGTATAGGCATGCAACCTCAGGGCATTGTTATTCCAGCCCCAACCTATTCGTGCACTGTTAAGATGATTATCGTACCCCTCAGAAAAACCATATAATTTATTGATGTCACCCTGGTTAGCAGGATCAGCCGTTTTATAAATGGCGGTACTGTCAAATTTCACATTAAAGCTGATATGATCACCTGTAAAAACTTTGATGGTGCGTTTATCGCAAAAATGTGCTCCCTTTAAAATGCCATATTTTGTATAGGCAGGAGTTATATCTCTACTATCTGAATTGATTGGCGCTACAGGAATTTCAACTGCATCCTTTTTGCATCCGTCAAGCAGGATCAGCATCAGAATGACGAACAGGTTTTTCATGATATGGATTTTACAAAAATAGGTATGGTATACTTTCAGGATGTTAGGATATTGGCGTGATCAGGTTATAAGGGTTGAAATATTGCAGCCTTAAATCACAGTGCAAAATTACATCTTCCGGTAGGAGTACTTATAGAAGGAGCATTCTACTACAAGTAATTGGTTTACTACAAGCAGCTATTAAACTTTTTGAGTTCACCAACTTATGCTGGTTGGTTGATAAAAATAACTTGTGCAGAGGCATCGCCTTAAAAATAGTTGAATCGCAACTTAGAACGGAAGAACAGCTCCAAGTTGCCGGTGCTGATTTTGCATTGGTTAGTAATGAAGAAAAATAAATTTTTAAGATAAATCTTATTTTTCAGGAAATTATTATTTCACCAATTACTTATCCTGATAAATAATCTTACCGTTAAAAATAGTCATCACCACTTTTGTTTTATAAATATCCATGGAGGGAATGGTAAAAAGATCCTGTGAAAACACGATGATGTCTGCCAGATAACCGGGCATAATTTTTCCTTTAATATTTTCATCAAAAGAAGAATAAGCACCGCCTTGTGTATAAGCAATTAAAGCATCTTTAACTGAAATTCTTTGCGCCGGTACCCAGCCTCCTTCAGGAAAACCCTGTGGTGTGCGGCGGTTAACGGCATTGTGCAACCCCCGTATGGGATCGGGTGTAAGGCAAGCTGGCCAGTCGCTGCTGAAAACAAGGTGTACTTTATTTTGCAACATAGATGCCCATACAAATGAATGGGGTAATCTTTTTTCACCCACCGCTTTTGTCCAAACCTCCATAGTGCCGGGGTCTGCATGAATGGGTTCCATAGAAGCCATTACTCCCAGTTTTGCAAAACGGGGAATATCATCCGGGGAGCTTTGTTCAATATGCTCAATGCGGTGGCGTTTACCTTTTGTACCATTGATGGTTTGCGCATTTTCATACGCATTCAATGCTTCTCTAACCGACCTGTCGCCAATGGCATGGGTGTACACTTGAAATCCTTCTTTATCAAAACGATTCAGCAGGCTACGGTAAAGTGCTAAAGGCAATGCAAAATCGCTGTTGGCATTTTTGCCGTCTGATGTGGCATCGCTGTAGGGCTCCAGCATTGGTGCGGTATGCGATTCAATTACACCATCCAGCATAAACTTAATAGCAACAGCCCTAAGCATGGTTCCCTTATCCGTTCTTTTTTTCAACTGTATAAACTGTTGTATATCTTCTTCGGTTGTTTTTTTTCCTGCGCTAAAAGCAGTAGAAGACCGCAGGGTAAGTTCTTTGTTTTTTAATAAGGTTTCGTACAGCAAAAATTCTTCTACAGAACCACTGGCATTTTGTATGCTGGTGATGCCGTGTGCTGCAGCGTACTTCATTCCTTCTCTTAATGCCGCTAATTTTTCTTCTGTGGTTGGCGGCGGAATAATTTTTGAAACAATTGATCTGGCACCTTCTGTTATGGCACCCGTTGGCTCCCCTTTTGCATCTTTTATTATCGATCCAAAACCTTCAAATTTTGTATCCCTGGTTACACCTGCCATTTCCATCGCCTTACTGTTTACCCATATGCTATGCCCATCATAAGCATCAATGTACACAGGCCTGTCATTCACTATTTTATTTAATTGCTGCAATGCTTCTTTTGTAGGCATCCCCCCTTGGAAAATACTGTACTGCCAGCCCATACCGGTGATCCATTTTTTTTCCGGATTTTTTTTCACGAATGATTCTATTGCAGCAAGGGCTTCTTCCAAAGTTTTACTCTCATACAAATCTATGCCGGTTAGCCCCAGTGATCCTTCAAGAAAATGGATATGTGCATCATTAATACCGGCTGTTACAAGTTTCCCATGCAAGTCGATCAGGTTAGTATGCGGGCCTGCCAGTTTTTTAATTTCGGCAGAAGTACCTGTTTGCAGAATGTTGTTTCCACCAATGGCCACCGCCTCCGTAAAAGTAGCTTTCTCATTGCCTGTCCACACACGGCCGTTGAAAAGAATAATATCGGCAGCGCCAGTTGGCTTTTTCTGTGCCACTGCTAACATTGTAGTAAAAAATAAAATTGCAAACAGGTAAATACTCCGCATAATGATGGTGATTTTATTAAAAAGAATATGCGTTGAAATTAAGGAAAATAAACAGCTTAACCCAATCAGCTATGGGTTAATAAAACAGTTATCAAAATAGGAAAGCACTACTTAATAATTACCGTTGTGAGCATGTAACAAAATAAAAGTTGTTGCAATAAAATGTAAATACCAGGTCATGTTGTAAGGATAGCGATACTTAAAACCCATCTGCAAAAGCCCAAACTATAGCTTAAAAAAGTTTACCTGCAAACTCATCGTCATCAATTGTAAAAATATATTATCTTCCTAAAAATGCCATGAACTCTTTTAAAGCCTTACTAACAACCCGCTGCATTTTATCTTCATTTGGCGTCCTTGCACAGGTGAATCCTCCACAGCCTGATACACTTAAAACAAATGGTCTTAAAATGATTTTAATTGCAGCCCTGTACATCACCATTCAACAAGTGATACACTAAGGCCAATGGTGGTTTGCCGGTGATTGTAATCCATCAGGGTTTCGCCATACCCTTCTGACACCTGCAACTGACCTCTTAAATTATTGATAACGGGGAATACCCAGTTTAACTGCATGCTACCCCTGCCGCCATTTTTAGCCCTTAGTGAATGAGCCATCACTGCCGACAACTGGTGTTTGCCCGGGTTGTAAATCACAATGGCTTCTGCACGGCCTGTATAATCTTCAATAGCAGGGTTTTCATCGTCTTTATCCGTTAACCTTATCCACGGCCGCAGGTAAACCTGCCAGTTTTTTCTTTCAAAACCTGCCTGTAATACAACCCTGTTCCAGCTTCTTGAAAGGGGAAGTATTTTGCCATTTGACTGGTGATTTAACGCAATACCCAGCATACTTCCTTTGAAACCAAACAACTTGTAGTTGGTTGCAAAATTCAAAATAAGTTCCGGCTCATAATTCAACTCTCTGAAAGGTCTCGACAATTTTTCGTTGTACACTTGCCAATGTGCCTTTTGAGTAAAGGCAACCCATATGTCTCCTGCTCCCCAAAATAATCCCCTAACTATTTTCGTTTTCATACTGAACTGAAATTTAGCTTCGTATTTATTGTAGGGTATCTTAAAGGGAAGTGCGTAAGCAGGATTTTCACTGGTTGGTTGTTCGTTCGGGTTACTGGAAAACCTGCCGGCCGTTACATAAATAGGCCTGTAAGCAGTAACAAGGAAAAGCCCTTTGTGATTAGCCTTACCCAATTCCCATCGCTCCGCCATCGTTTTAGTATTATTCAAAAACCCTGTTTTGGAGCTATCCTGTGCAGTTGCAGAAAACGCAGTTAACAGCGTTAATAGCAAGCTTGTTACAAAACATGCACTGCGGTATTTGTTGTACTTCATAAATAATGTTGGTGAAAATAGTTGGTGAAAGTAACTATATAATATAATGTAATGATTGTAAGGAAATTATTTGATCGTAAATAAAACTGGTTATTGGGCAGGGCAAGGTATTTTATGCAGTCTGGTGCCTGTTTTAAAATTGAGTGTCTTCAAATCTTTAAACACCATTTTACCTTCTTTTTCTTCCACAGAGCCAAATCCTTCAATTAGGCTGCTATCAGAAATTAAGAAGGCCACCTGCCTTACAGATGATTTTCCTTCAGACATAAACTTGTAGTCAGCCACCAACGTATCTCCGCTCAAAGTTCCATTAATGATACCATTGTTATAATCCTTTCCATAATAATTGTATGACAGATTTCCGGTAACAACTTGGGAAGATTTTTCCAATTTTAAATTCACGGTATCTTTGTCCTTTATAGATACATAACAGGCAGATTCAGGAATCACAATCTTTTTTATAACCGATTTAATTGTATCCGCAGTTACCTCAATATTTTTTTGAGGTTCATTATTGCAAGATGTTGCTGCAACCACGATTAGTAAAAGAACAGGTAAGGTAAAAAATTTCATAATAATGCTTTTATAGTTTTTGTTTAAAATGAGTAAGATCTAAAAGTACAATCATTTTTATAAATTTATTGAAACTGCTGCCGACATAACTATTTCTTTCCCTGTTTTACAACCAGCTTTAGTACCAATTCCTTTTTTCGGGTGTTGATTATTTTAATACCTTAGTCGTTTATTCTTTTCCATGATACGATTAACAATACTACTGCTGTTTAGTTCTATTTGTTGTTTTGCCCAAGATACAGATATGTTTAAACCCGACTCTGTACGAAAAAGCCTGGAGGCTGTGCAGATACATGGAGCCTTACACATCGACGGTGTATTAAATGAACCGGAATGGCAGCTTACAAAACCTTCTTCCCGCTTTATACAGGTGGAGCCTTTGCAGGGTACGTCGCCAAATTTCCAAACTGATGTAAGGGTACTTTACAATAAACAATTTTTGTATGTTGGTATTTTCAGCAAAGATTCGTTGGGACGCAATGCCATCCGGGCTACCGATTTTAAGCGGGATTTTAATGTTTTACAACATGACATGGTAATGTTATCGTTTGATGGATTTAATGATCAGCGCAATGCCATGGCACTGGCAACAAATGCATACGGTGTGCAGCGGGATTTGCTTTCATTTGATGATATCTACTACGATCTTGACTGGGATGGACTCTGGAAGGTGCGTACTACACGGACAGATTCTGGATGGATTGCTGAAATGGCCATTCCCTGGCAAACACTGCGCTATCCAAAAATTGCAGACAGTGTTCAAAACTGGGGTTTCAATATTTATCGCAACAGGCGCCTCACCAATGAAGTAACGGCTTTTTCTCCTTACCCCCGTTCTTTTACATCTATGCGAATGGACTATGCCGGTTTGCTTAAAAATTTACGTCCGCCGCCGCCCAAAACCAACATCCGTATACAACCATACGTTATAACTTCTTACGACAAACAAAAAGTTGATGGCATTAAAACAGTAAGCGATACAAAATTAAAAGTAGGTGGCGAAATCAAGTGGGCACTTAGTCCTAATAGTGTGCTGGATCTTACCGCCAATACAGATTTTGCGCAGGCAGATGCAGATAGACAAGTAAATAACACAACGCTTTTTTCCGTTTTTTTTCCGGAGAGAAGACAGTTTTTTTTAGAGAATGCCAGTTTGTTTGGCATTGGTGTAAGCCAGAGTGTTGATGAGTCTGGTGGCCTCATGCGCATACAACCCTTTTTTAGCAGGCGCATTGGTTTGGATGATAATGGCAACCAGATACCGCTTGAATATGGTGGCCGCTATGTGTACCGTTCTTCTAAAAGAAATTATGGCGCTATGCTAATGCGTCAGAAAGAAGTGGATGCCTCACCAGGTACTAATTTTCTGGTAGCCCGTTATTCAGAAAATTTTGGCAAACAAAACCGCATTGGCACATTGGTTACTGTAAAAAATCAGCCCCAGGGCTCCAACGTGGTTGGTTCTGTGGATGGATTCTTCCGATTTGGCGAATCCCATTCTGTAAGTACGATGGTATCTGTAAGTAACACGAGCAACACCGGTAAGCAGGGAATGTCTGCCTATGCCCAGTATTATTTTATCAGCAATAAATTAAAAATGTGGTGGACACAATCCATCGTTACCAAAGACTATGATCCCCAAATGGGCTTCGTGTCCCGTACCAACGTAATAGGCACTGCGCCCGGAATTTTCTGGTGGTACCGTGGCAAACATTTACCTTTTAAAAAATGGCTACGGGCTTATGAACCAAGTGTGTTTCCAGAATTTTATCACCAGGTTGGTACGGGTAAACTGGTAGAGCGTACCTGGACAGTATACCCTGTATGGCTGAACCTGCAAAGTGGTGCCTACTTTGGATATAGTGCTACACCTACTTACCAGTTTCTTACTGAAAACTTTGAACCATTGGGGGTAAAAATTGCGGCGGGGGCATACCATTTTACACGTCAGAAAATTTATGCCAGTACCGACCCTTCCCGCAAATTAAACCTGCAAACCATTTACTGGTGGGGCAGTTATTTTAATGGCCGTCTGCGCAGTGGCGACTGGACGTTACAGTATGCACCCTCGCCACATTTTTCTTTGTCTGGCCGCTTTAACCGAAATAATTTTATTAGGGTAGGCGAACTAAATACTACCACCAAAATTGACCTCTACGCAGTTGAAGGCCGCTTTGCAATTAACCCCCGCATTCAATTAATTGGTTTTTACCAGGTAAATGCTGAAAATGATTCTAAAAATTATAACGTAAGGTTTTCATGGGAGTACCAGCCTTTATCTTATTTGTATGTAGTACTAAACCATCGTGAATTTCAGGACCTATCTTCTAAAACACAAACACAGGACCATGCAATTATGAAAATCAGTTTTTTAAATCAGTTTTGATGAAATAATTTTA
>NZ_JACMOO010000337.1 GCF_014377975.1 Ferruginibacter sp. | reverse complement strand
TGGGGAATTTCCATGGGTGCAGCCGCCATTTCAAAAGCCATCAGCGATGATACTTTACAACCCAGCAAAATTATTTTAGAAATGCCTTATGGCAGCATTGTTAAAGCGGCGGAGGGAAGAATAAAAATGATGCATTTACCACCGGAACCACTGGCAACTTTGATTACCTTCTGGGGTGGTGCCGAACATGGTTTTTGGGCATTTGATATGAAGCCAACTGAGTTTGTAAAAAAAATTAACTGTCCGGTTTTACTGCAATGGGGCAAAAAGGATCCAAGGGTTACCAGCGGTGAAATTGATTTAATTTATGCCAATATTACCGCCCCTAAAAAATTGGTAGTATATGCTAGTGCCGCCCATGAATCTTTGTGTAAAAAAGAAAATACAAAATGGGTGAGCGAAGTACAAAATTTTCTTAAAAATTAATTGCACATGCACCCTGACAATATTGCCATTGCAGATTACACCTATCTGTTACCCGAAGAAAAAATTGCTGCTTTTCCGCTGGCACAAAGGGATTCGTCTAAATTACTGATGTATAAAGACGGTATCATTGAGGAAGATATTTATCAAAATATTGCTGATTTTTTGCCGGCCGGCAGTCTGCTTGTTTTTAATAATACCAGGGTAATTCCCGCAAGAATTTTATTTCAAAAACCGACTGGCGGGGTTATTGAAATTTTTTGTCTTGAACCGTATGAAGGCAGCAATGATTACAGCAGCGTTATGAGTAAAAAAGAAAGGGTACGCTGGAAATGCATGATTGGGGGAGCTGGCAAATGGAAGCAGGGGCCATTGGTAAAACAGTTTAATAACGCAAATTCCACTGCCGTACTAACGGCGAGATTAATTGAAAAATTAAGTGATGCCTACGTGGTTGAATTGGAGTGGCAACCGGCATCAATGAGCTTTGCAGAAGTTATTTGCTGTATGGGTGAAATTCCTTTGCCCCCGTATATAAAAAGAAAGCCTGAAAACAGCGATACGGAAAGATACCAGACCATTTATGCGGCACATGACGGATCAGTAGCAGCTCCAACCGCCGGACTTCATTTTACAGACCATGTGTTTGCAGCGCTTGCACTAAAAGAAATTACTACAGGTTTTGTAACGTTGCATGTAGGTGCCGGTACTTTTAAGCCCGTAAAAGCAGCTGTTATGCAGCACCACGAAATGCATGCAGAATGGCTGGATGTATCGGTTGTTTTGATAAAAAAGTTGATTGAAAATATAGCAAATAATATTACCGCAGTGGGTACCACTTCTGTACGAACCATTGAAAGCCTTTACTGGATGGGCATCAAAACGATATTGTTTCCTGAAATAGTAATGACAGACTTGGCCATTCAACAATGGGAAGTATATGAAGAACCTTTGGCATCGGTTACAGTTTCTGCCCTGGTATCGTTGCAATCTTTACTTGAATGGATGAATAAAAACAATCATGAAAATATCGTTGTAAAAACACAGATATTAATAGCGACCGGATATTATTTTAAAATTATAAAATCACTTATTACCAATTTTCACCAGCCACAATCTACCTTGTTATTATTGGTTGCTGCAGCTATTGGTAACAATTGGCGCAGGGTGTATGATTATGCTATGGAAAATAATTTCCGGTTTTTAAGTTATGGAGACGGGAGTTTAATTTTTATTCCGCAGGAATCGGTAAGGAAAGTATAATTTATGGCTGAATAGTTACCGGTGTTCCTATAGGAATATAACTGAATAGGTCTTTCATCTCGGTGTATTTTACAGAAATACAACCATCCGTCCAGTTATAAAAATTGTCGATGGTCCACTCCTCTTCAGGCCTTGTTGCATGTATGGCAATGCCATCACCAATTTTAGCGCTTTTGGGTATAAGGCCTTTTTGCTTGCGTTCGTTAAACCGCTGGTAGCTTGTTTCATTGGGATAATTTAATAGTAGCTCCGGCCCCCATTTAGGATGTATCTTTTTCAATATGATCTTAAAACTTCCATTGGGGGTTTTTCTATCGCCTTCCTTCATTTTATCACCCAAATCCTTACCGCCAAAAACAACCGGGTAGGTGGCAAACCAGCCGTCTTCATCATATACTTTTAATTCATAATCACTTTTATCAATAATTATATAATAGGAATTTTCAGCACTATCCTTTCTTACAGCTTTTTTTTGTGCAACAGGAGGTGTAAGTTTTTTAGAACCGGGTTTTGTTTTATTATTAATTCCCGGAACAAAAGCCATCAATAAAACAAGGGTACATATACCTAAGAAAACAATACCCGCCTTTTTGTTCATACAATTATTTAATTTGATATCTTTTTAAACGACATGCCCGCAACATTATTTCATTTGGTTATTGAACATTAACGAAAATAAGAGGCAAAAAAAATGCCATCCCCTCAAGGATGACATAAAATAAATTGCTACAACCTATTTTTACCAATTGCTTAACCTTATACCCAATGTATAGGGCCGCATATCCAATTTATTTTTAAATATAGATGCAGGACTATAAGAACCATATAACCTTACCGGACCAAGCCCAATTTCGGCGATGTAAGAAAGTTTAAATTGTTCCAGGTCGTAATCGCCTTTATTTTTTTGTTTGCCTCTTTGCGGGCTAATTTGCTTGTTGCGCTGCCCGTATAAATATCCTGCGCTTATACCAGCACTTAAACTGATACCCCTGTTATGGTAGCCGGGGTTACTGCAAAAATTAAGCATCAACGGAACTGTTATATAATCAGCGGCAAGTTTGTTTTTTGAAAAACTAATTGAATCTCTTATAATATATGCATTGGGTATTGCAGCCATACCGGCATAAGGCGAAAGCCCAGGTTCTTTAAAAGAAATATTGGAACGGAAACGATAATTATTCAGTTCCAGGCCAACACCGTATTTTAAATTTACATGGTGTTTAATCAGATTAACCCGTTGCATAAAAAGCCAGAAATTTATGTCCACACTTTTAGCGGCTCTTAAATTAAAATCGCTGGCACCCAATGGAAATGTACTACCCGGCGCATTTACCAAAACGCCGCCGGCAGTGGCTGCTGCATAATTGGTTTTATCATTGTAGTTGGCAAAACCAAAATCAATAATACCCCAGTTGGTGCTGATGTTGGATAATTTCCCCTGCCGCTTTCTTCTTAAAGTAATATTTGTATTATTGCCTGTTTGCCTGTGATTACCTGCATTTGTAACGATCACAATATTACCGATCCGGATGGTGTCGCGTCTTTCATACTGCTTATTAAGGCTGTCTGTTTTTACAGCAATACTGTCTGTTTGCTGTGCGGTAGCGACTGTGCAAATAAATGCCAGTACCATTTGTGTAAATAGCTTGTTCATTGTATCTTTTTTAAATGTTTATTGAAGCGCAAATTCTAAATTGGCAACTTTTACATTGTTGTCGCCGGTTTTCATTTTTGTGTTACGTTCCAGTAAACGTTTTGCTTTGCGCAGCAGGCCTGCGATTCTGGATTTTTTGGGTTCGTCGTCTGAAAAGGTAAACCGATCTTCTTTAGTATCGTTAGCGCTCTCAGAAAATGCAGCCGTATAAACGTTATTATTATTTAAGGCTGTCTGCGTTTTCTTATCTGCACCGGCATTTAAAGTATTCTGTTGCGTTTGTGGTGTTACGCTCGTTATTTGATCTTGATTATTGCCCGGTTTACTACTGTTCTCAAAATAAGATTTTGGCAAATTATTACTGGGTTTAATAATTATTTTTTCTTCTTTTGCCAGTACGTTTTTCCGGGGTACAATAACCCGTTGTTCTTTAATTTGTACTGCCCGCTTAACTTTTTTTAAAGGGCTGGTTTCCTCTGTTGCAACTGTTTGTGTTATGGCAACTATTAATTCCTGGGATAATTTTTTAGCTGGAGTTTTAATTAAAGAGTTGAAGCGATGAACAGCAGGTTTTGCTGCAACCTGCATCGCGGTAACCACGCCTGGTTTATTTACAAATACTTTCATTCCCCATAGTCCGAATCCAACAATAACCACTGCAGCAGCCAGTTTCCACCAGCCGAAAGGAATTACGCTGTCTTGTTCTTCTCTGTACAATAAATGTTTATCAGCAAAAATAATGTTACTATCTACAGATAGTTTTGTTTGTTGAAGCAAGCCTAATTCAGTTGAAAGCCTGTCATCCGCAGCCATCAACGTTTCCAGTTCCTTCATCAGTGGTACACTCAATTCTCTATCGATGTACAATAACAATTTTTCTTCTGTTGATGTAGTAAAGGCGTCCGGTTTCAGCAGGTTATTTTTTGCTTTAAAACTAATTAGATCCGGCTGTACAATGCTTTGCTGCAGCATATATAGTTCTGATTTTAAATCTGCATTATCCAAAACAAATAATTCTACAGCGTTCCGGTCTGCAGCACACAATTCATTGTCGATGTACAGTAAAAAAAACGATTCGTAATTATGTCGGTTAATGTTCATTTTTTGCATTTTTTATAAACCATTCACTCAGCTCACTTTTAAATAACGTTTTCCGGTTTAACTATATATTCTCTGAGCAGTAATCTTGCCCGGTGTAAGTAAACTTTTACCTGGCTTTCATTTAGTCCTGTTATTTCACCAATTTCCTGGTAGCTATAGCCTTCGTAATCTTTCAGCATCACTAAGCTTTTTTGAATATCTGTTAATTTGTTCAATGCTTCATTTAATACTTTTTTAGTATCATGTTGCTGCTGATCGGTTACCTTTATTTCTTCTTTAAATTCTTCTTTTAAAGTTATGCGTTTGTTTTTTCTGATGTGGTCAATCATCTGGTGATAGGCCACTGTAAACAAATAACTTTTACACTTTTCATTTTGAATCTGCTGTCTGTTTATCCACATTTTTTCAAAAGCCCCCTGCACTACATCCTGTGCATCTGCTTCGTGTCCCAGATTTTTGAGGATAAAGCGATACACATTATCTGCATACTCTTTTACACATTGGTTATACTCTCTTTCCGTCATAAACAATTTGTGCCTGGGTTAATTAATTTAGTTGGCTGGTGAAATGTAAAACGGCTAACTGAAATAAAAGTTACAAAATAAAAAATATTTACGCTTTTGTTATCAGCATTGACTGAGAAATGATATTCCATGGAACAAAGAGTTCCATTTGGTTCAATTGTTTGCAACAATTTATTTTCTTACCGGCAGGAATTACTTTATTTGCCGAATAGACCAGTAAACTTACCGAACTTACTGCAAGTGTAAGCAATAATAAGGCAGATTTTTTAAGTACCATAAACGGTTGTTTTGGACCGTTAAACGAAAATAAAAGTAAAAAGTTACAGGTCTAAGTAATAAATGATAAACTTATTATAAGTAAGATATTGAATGAGCGCCCGCTTAACTTAATTTTGTTTTTTCAAGATATCAAAGCAAATTTAATATACGAAAGGCCAACACTAAATTTATACCAATGAACCAAAATTTTGTACAAAGAATTACAACAGAACTTTCAGCAATTGACACTGCTGGTTTGATAAAAAAAGAACGCGTTATTGCCAGTGCGCAAGGTGCCGAAATTATTGTAAATGGTAAAAAAGTGCTGAACTTTTGCTCCAATAATTACCTGGGTCTTTCAGCGCATCCGAAAGTAACCGAAGCTGCCAAAAATTATATTGATACCCGCGGATACGGCATGAGCAGTGTACGGTTTATTTGCGGCACACAGGACATTCATAAAGAACTTGAAAAAAAGATAGCTGATTTTTTGGGTACAGAAGATACCATTTTATATGCCGCAGCCTTTGATGCCAACGGGGGTGTTTTTGAACCTTTGTTTGGCGAAGAAGATGCCATCATCAGCGACGCATTGAACCACGCCTCCATTATTGATGGTGTTAGATTATGCAAGGCACAGCGGTACCGGTACGAGCACAACAGTATGACCAGCCTGGAAGAGCAATTAAAAGCAAGTGCCCATTTACGCAGCCGTGTTATTGTTACCGATGGTTCGTTTAGTATGGATGGTACCATTGCACAGTTGGATAAAATTTGTGATCTCGCCGATCAGTATGATGCCATTGTAATGATTGACGAATGCCATAGCAGCGGTTTTTTGGGAAAAACCGGCAGGGGCACGCACGAGTATCGTGGGGTGGTGGGCCGCATAGATATTATTACTGGTACATTGGGTAAAGCCTTAGGGGGCGCCAGCGGTGGATTTACCAGTGGCCGAAAGGAAATTATTGAAATGTTGCGCCAGCGAAGCCGGCCTTATTTGTTTAGCAATACACTTGCACCAAGTATTGTGGGTGCCTCTATTGCGGTGCTGGATATGTTAAGTGAAACGACTGAATTAAGAGATAAGCTGGCGTTTAATACCAACTATTTCAGAACAAAAATGACTGAGGCTGGTTTTGATATTAAACCCGGCGAACATCCTATTGTGCCCATTATGTTGTACGATGCAGTGGTGGCCCAAACTTTTGCAGCTCATTTGCTGGAAGAAGGAATTTATGTGATCGGATTTTTCTTTCCGGTAGTTGCCAAGGGACAGGCCAGGATAAGGGTACAGTTAAGTGCAGCGCATGAACAACAACACCTGGATAATGCCATTGCCGCCTTTACAAAAGTGGGTAAAGTGTTAGGCGTATTGGAGTCCACGCTTTAAGCTTTTTTTAAGTCTGTTTTTAGCGTGGCCTGGTTAAAAAATGCAGGTGCATTTATTAGTAAATTTTTTATCCCGGTTAATAAAAAATCATAGAAATTACCGATTTTGAACGGAGCGTCGCCATCTGCCGATGCCCTTTGTACATAGCTGGTTAAAAAAATAAACGCATGTCGGAAAACGCACAAACCTTTATTGCCAAAAGCACCATTAAAGCGGCAGACCTTGACCACCGCCGGAAAATTAATTTTAATATCGGCAGGTACAATGCGGTTGTGCCAAAAGGTAAGGAACAATTTACAGATATTGAATTTACTAAAAAAACAGCCAAAAATATCAAATGGCAGGCTATTGAAAATCTGCATGAGCACCTGCTAACATTTGAAAAAAACTTTACCCAACGTGGTGGTAAAGTGATATGGGCCGAAAATACTGAACAGGCCATTGAAGAAATATTGTTGATATGCAAAGTAAAAAATTGCAAAACGCTGGTGAAAAGCAAGAGCATGGCTACCGAAGAAATTCACCTGAATGTTGCGCTGGAAAAAAATGGAATTGAAAGCGTGGAGACAGATTTGGGCGAATACATTCAGCAACTGGATGGTGAAGCGCCTTACCATATTGTAACCCCCGCCATGCATAAAAGTAAGGAAGATGTAGCGAGGTTGTTTAATCAGAAACTGGGTACGCCGGTAAATTATACACCCGAGCAATTAACACAGGTTGCCCGAAAAATTTTACGGGAAAAATACACACAGGCAGAAGTGGGTGTTACCGGTGCCAACTTTATCATCAGCGATATTGGTGCGGTAGCGGTTACTGAAAACGAAGGTAACGCAAGATTGAGTTGTGCTTTTCCTAAAACGCATATTGTTATTGTGGGTATCGAAAAGATGATTCCCTCTATAACAGACCTTTCATTATTTTGGCCGTTACTTTCCACTTTTGGAACAGGACAAACGGTTACTGTTTACAACACGATTATCGCCGGGCCAAGGCAACCCAATGAAAACGATGGGCCGGAAGAAATGTATGTAATATTACTGGACAATGGCCGAACGGATATTCTAAAAAATCCTACTCAACGGCAAAGCCTTTATTGTATTCGTTGCGGGGCTTGTTTAAATGTTTGCCCTGTATATAAAAATATTGGTGGCCATGCTTATGGCGCCACTTATAGCGGCCCCATTGGAAGCGTGATAACGCCCAACCTGCAGGGCATGAAAGATTTTAAACATTTAAGCTACGCCTCTTCGCTTTGCGGTGCCTGTACCGAAGTATGCCCGGTAAAAATTAACCTGCACGAATTACTGCTGCAAAACCGCCATGAATCTGTTGAAGAAGGCTTAACCACCATCAGCGAAAAAACAGCCTGGAAACTCTGGAAAATATCCAGCCTTAACAGGGGGTTAATGAACATGGGTAATGGAGATATAAAAAATAAAGTAGTAAATGGCTTATTCAAAGGCTGGGCTAAAAACCGTAGCAGGCTTGAGTTTAGCCCAAAAACTTTTAATGAAATGTGGACGGAACAGTTAAAGAAATAAATGTAGTATATTTGAAGTAGATGAATCCATTAACAGAACATAGAAAATTTGAAACCGTTGAGGAGTACCTGGCTTTTGAAGAAAAAAGCGAAGTAAGGCATGAGTATTATCTTGAAAATTTAATTGAAATGTCTGGAACAAGTTACAATCATAACAACCTTGTTTTCTATTTATCTGCATTTTTTAGATATAATCTTCAAAGGCTGGAATATAAAATTTCGAGTGAGCAGGTAAAATTATTTATTGGTTCTGAAAATATTTTTTTCTATCCAGATGTAATGGTGGCTTTGCCGGAAGAACATCAATACTACTCAACCCAACCCGTTTTAATTGCAGAAGTATTAAGTGAAAGTACCCGGAAGTTTGATATGATAGATAAATTTATTCAGTATCAAAAATTAGATACTCTGCAATATTATTTATTGGTTGAGCCAGATAAATACCTTGTAATATTGTACAAAAAAGCTGCAGAGGGAGATTGGCAAAGTAACACCTTTACAGCCATTACAGATACTATTGACCTGCCAAAATTCAACATCAGTATTGCGTTGAAAGATATTTACGAGGCCTAATACTGCATCCTTTTATTCTCCGTGGTTATGAAAAGAAGCCACTATTACTAAGACTAAAACTGCCGAATGTGCAGCCTTCCAAATAACCTGTTGCTATGTTACCAATGTAAT
>NZ_JACMOO010000336.1 GCF_014377975.1 Ferruginibacter sp. | reverse complement strand
TGCCGATTTTTCTTCGGGAATCACTCCCTTTTCGCAATACCTGTTTCAAGCTTTTATCAAAAGCTAAGGTGACTGTAGCAAGGCCTATTTACAAAAGCATCTGTCACAACTTAAAATCGTCATTGTTTACAAAGTATTTCCGTGTAAATGGCTGTGTATTGCTCCACTGCTTTCTTCAGTGAATAAAAATCTGTTGCGCCACTCCTAAGTTCATCAGCATCAAATTTTTTATTGCCGAGGATGGTAGCTATTGCAGCATCAAATGTTTCGTCCGTAAAATTATTCAGTACATAACCTCCATGGTATTTGTTAACGATTTCTTCAACATCACCTACGCCGCTGTTGGTAATTACCGGTATGCCCATGGCCATAATTTCTCCATGTTTGGTGGGGGACGAAGATAGTTTTGAATAGCAGGGTTTAATAAAAAAAACGGAATAGCTGCTCAAGGATAAAAGTGCAGGAACCTGGGCTCGTGTGCCGTGTTTTACAATCAGTTTGTCCGCAGGTAGTCCGTGTTTTGCAGCCTCGCCTGCAATTACATCATGCAGGTGTGGTGAGATAAATAAAAACTTTGCCTGTGGAATTTTGTCCGATAACCGTTTACAAAAGCGAAGCATTTCGCTGGTCATATACCAACCGCCAATAGAGCCAAGGTAACTGATGATAACATCCTTTTCACCTATATTTAATTCGTGTTGTAACTGCTGTATTTGTGCTGCAGGAATAGTTGCAGGGTCAAACAAATCCATGTCGGCACTACAGGGAATTACTGCAAGAGGAACGCTGCTTTTATATTCCGGTAATTGCTTTATAATTTTCTCTGCTGCATACGTTAGGCATACGATGCCATCACATTTGGCCACCTGTTGTTTTTCCTTCTCTAAAAAATAACGATACACCATTTTATAGAGTGGATGTTGAAGATTCCACATACCACCATCTACACGGCTTTGTGCATAAAACTCCCGTATATCATGCAGAAATTTTATACCCATTGTTTGCTTCATCCACAAGCCTACTAACGCCGGAATGCCGGGCCTGGTATGCACCATATCAATGCCATACAACCGATCAATTTGTTTGGCTTTTCTTTTAAGATTAATAATATCTTTTAGTGTTGATAGTACGGGCGGCTTTTTGGTATAATTAATGGGCACCCATTTTATATTGTAGCCGTCCAGCATTTTTTTAACAGCATTTTCGTTTTGCAGAAATGCGGCTTGCTTTTCGCAACTGAGAATAAATAATTGAAATCCATTTTTACTCAACCCCTGTAAATAGGGTATTACCTGGCTCTGTCCCAGTGGGTCGGTCATTCCATCGTATGATATAAAAAGAATTTTTTTTTGCATTCGTTCCTTAACCATTGTTTTCTTCCAGCCACCAGTGCAGCACAATTATCAGCCACAGTCTGTTGAATAAATAATCAGTTCCACTTAAGTATTGTGCTTTCATTTTTTGTACAACTGCTGCGTTTACCACCTGGTGTTTTTGTATGATTTCTACTGACGTGTATTTGTCCAGCAAATATTTTAAATCGGTTTTTAGCCATTTTACCAAAGGTATGCTGAAGCCCCATTTGGGCCGGTTAAAAATTTCTTTGGGTACATAATCATACAACACTTCTTTCAGCAAATACTTCATGCAGCCGTTCTTAATTTTAAGCTCCGGAGCCAGGTTATAGGCAAATTCTACCAGTCGGTAATCCAGCAAAGGCACCCTGCTTTCCAATGCATATTGCATACTGGCCCTGTCTACTTTTACCAGTAAATCATCTTTTAAATAATGATTAAAATCCCAAAAGGACTGTTGCTCTGCTGCAGATAATTGTCTTGCTGTATCCGGCAACGCATTGATTGCATCAAAATTAAAATTTGGATGCACCAGCAAATGTTCCAGTTCGTTTTCTTTAAAATAATATTGCTCCTGCGAAAAAATATGCGTCCGCAAATGTTGCCCGTTGTTATCAAAAAGATTACCGGCACGTTGGTATTTATTACCCATCATTTTAGATGCTAAATGCAAGGGGCCTTTTATCAAAGGCATCAAAGGATTCGACAAACGCTTAGCCCATTCATACGTTCCATATCCATGAAACAATTCATCACCACCATCGCCGCTCAACGCAACCGTTACATGCTGTTTTGCCAGCCGGCTAACCATCATTGTTGGGAATGCAGAAGTATCTGCAAAGGGTTCATCATATGCTGGCAGCAAGGTATCTACCAACTCCAATACTTCTTTTTCTTTTACAATAAATTCATGATGTTCCGTATGTAAATGTGCTGCAACTTGCCGGGCAAATTTAGATTCATTGTATTTGCCATTATCAATGGCAATACTAAATGTTTTAATGGCAGCACTGCCGCAAACCCGTGCTGATATTGCTGTTACGAGGCTGCTGTCAACTCCGCCACTTAAAAAAGTACCGATAGGAACATCGCTTATCAATTGCTTTTCCACCGCATCAAACAATAAATTATTCAACTGCTTTTTTGCGGTGGCTTCATCACTGATAATTGCAGGCTGAATAGTATCTTTTAATTGCCAGAATGCTGTGGTCTCTTTTACAACATCACTGAATGACTTCACTTCCGATTTTATTTGCAGGAAATGAGCAGCCGGAAATTTATGAGTATTGTTGTAGATGGTTAATGGTTCGGGAATAAACCCCAGGTGCAAAAAATATGGAATGGCTTTTTTGTTAACAGACAACTTTTTACCCGCCAGTTGTTTGATCACTTTTAGTTCTGATGCAAAAATAAAATTACTTCCATCTGCATAAAAAAACAGCGGTTTAATGCCCACATGGTCTCTGCAAAGTGTAACTATTTTTTCTTTATTATCATATATGGCAAAAGCAAACATGCCATTCATTTCGGCAAAACAGGCGGGGCCTTTTTGAGCAAATAATTCTACGATCACTTCTGTATCAGAACTTGTTTTTAAAGAAGCTCCTTTATCCTTTAGTTGTTTTTTAAGCTCATTAAAATTGTACACTTCTCCATTAAAAACGATGCAGTACCTGGCGTCTGCAGAAAGCATGGGTTGGTTAGCTGCCGCAGATAAATCTAAAATGGAAAGCCGCCGGTGAGCCAGGCCAACGCTGTTATCATCCGAGAAATAAAATCCTTCTGCATCGGGGCCACGGTGCTGTATCAATTGCGTGGCCTGCCTTAGCTGAGCTTCGGTAATGCTGTTGTTAAGAGAAATAAAGCCTGCGATGCCGCACATATACCGGGGATTTGAGTAAAAACGAAAATAGGTTAATATTATTACGAAAGAACGGGCGGTTCGATGGCAGGAAAAGCACTCGTATAAATTTGTTTCAATTGCTCCATGTGCTTTTCGATTGTGAAGTTTTGTACAAGCCTTTCCTTTGCTGCATTACCCAATATTTTTCTTTGCTGCCGATCATTTATTAAAGCAAGAAGTTTGGTTATAAAATCATTGCTGTCTTTTAAATTAAAATAAACGGCTGTATCCTCACATTGTTCCCTGAACGAAGCAATATCACTCAGCAGCAAAGGCATACCCAATGCCATGGCTTCCAGAACGCTTATGGAAAATCCTTCATAGATAGACGACATTATAAAGAGATCGTATTTATTTATAATTTCCTGCACGTTTGCTACCTGTCCTTTTAATGTTACGTTCAATCCGTATTCAACTATCATCTTCTGCATGGGAACATCCAGCGGGCCTTTTCCATAAATATCAAGACTGATGTTTTGCTGCGTTAGATTTTTAAATGCATTCAATAAAAAGAAATAATTTTTTGCCTCCTTTAAGTTGCCTACTGTAACTAATCGGAATATTTTTGTATTATATGGGTTTTTAAAATTATCGCGATTGTTAAAAATGGGCGTGTCTGCAAACGTATGCAGGATATATGCTTTAGATGGTTTTAATCCAAGTACACTAAAATAGGCCTGTAATGATACATTTGCTACCGATATAATTATGGTTTTTCTAATGCTATAAGTAAATTTTTCCAACAACCTCATATACATTTTACTGTATTCAACGGCGGATGCAGCATACGTATGGATGGTTGTAATAAGAGGGATTTTTTTGGGTGTGCCCAACCTTGCAACTACGGTACTCCAAAGTAGATGACTATGTACAATGTGTACGTTATTTTTTCTGATAATACGTCTTAATTGTATTGCTGCCAATGGTATTTGAAAATGTGACCGCAGGTGCAGACAGTAGAACGGAACGTCATCTAATTCTTTTCCGAATTCATTTTCGGGATATAGGGTTACGATGATATTATTGTACTCGGGCAATTGTCTTATAACATTTGCAAGCATGGTTTCTGCTCCGCACCCTGCCATATTATCAATGATATGTACAATTGTTTTTTTCACGTAAGAAGCTGCACTTATATTCTTTTGGAAAATATTTTCTACAAGGTTAATTGCATGCAGTTGAAATAAATTTAATTGGGTATCAACTGCAAATCAAACATATCTTTTCTTGCACAAAACGCTTCCCTGGAAATGGGGTGATTGTTGTATAAAATTTTGTAAACAATAGCTACCAGCAAGTCGTATA
>NZ_JACMOO010000335.1 GCF_014377975.1 Ferruginibacter sp. | reverse complement strand
TCATCAATTCATTTAAACTTTGCTGAATCAAGGCTTCACTTTCCGTATCCAGGCTGGAGGTGGCTTCATCTAACAGGATAATTTTAGGGTCGGCCAGTATCGCCCTTGCAATCGCAATCCGCTGGCGCTGACCACCCGATAATTTGATACCCCGCTCGCCAATAACGGTATCCAGCCCGAGTTCAAAACGGTCGGTAAATTCATTCACGTAGGCAGCGCTCACGGCTTTTGCCAGGTTTTCTTCTCCCGCCTGCGGACGTGCAAATAAAATATTTTCACGAATGGTGCCTTCAAAAAGAAAGTCGTCCTGCAACACAACACCCAGGTTTTTTCGATACTCACTCAAGGTTATTTTACTTAAATCAATTCCATCAATGGTGATAGTGCCGGAGTCTGGCGTAATGAAGGAAGCCGCAAGACTGGCAATGGTTGTTTTGCCAGAACCGGAAGTACCTACCAGGGCCGTAACCGATCCGGAAGGCGCATCAAAGCTGATGCCCTTTACAACTTCTTTTCCATGCTCGTAGGAGAAGGTAACATCTTCAAATTTAATATCACCTTTTATGGATGGTAATTGGATGGTTCGGGCAACGTCATCATTTTCAGGAGCCATATTCATAATTTCCTGGGTTCTGTCAAGCCCGGCAAATGCCTCGGTAAGCTGGCTGCCGATATTACTCATCTGCACAATGGGCGCAATCATAAAACCAAGGTAAAGTGTAAACGCAATAAAGTCACCAAAAGTAAGCTTGCCCTGGATGATCATGTAACCGCCAATACCCATAATACCTGCAGAGGCCAAACCCAACAGCAAGGCTGCAGCGCTGGTAATAATGGCAGTGGAAGTAAGGCTCTTTTTTACGTTTAAAAATAATTGTTCTACGCCTTTTTCGAAAGTCTTGTTCTCCTGTTCTTCTGCATTAAATCCCTTTATTACCCGAACGCCATTTATGGATTCAGTAAGCCGTCCGGTTACGTCTGCATTGATAACACCCCGCATTTTAAAAATCGGGCGGATATAGGTGAATGCTTTTGCTGCTACTACCGCAAATAGTGCTACCGGTACCAACACATAAAAAGTCATCATCGGGCTAATTTTTATCAACAGTACCAACGAAATTACCGCCGTGAGTAAGCCTCCTATTAACTGAACCAGCCCTGTGCCTACCAGGTTGCGTACGCCTTCTACATCGTTCATAATCCGGCTTACCAACGCACCCGATTTGTTGTTATCGAAATAACTAATGGGCAGCGAAAGAATTTTTTTCTGTACCTTAATTCTTAATTGAGATATCAGGAGTTGCGCTTCTACACTTAAAATTTTTGTAAGCATATAGGAAGTAACCGACTGCACTAAAATAGATCCGGCAACCACCGCAATCAACACTTTCAGCATGTGCAGATCCTTTTTTACAATCACATCATCCAGCAGATATTTTGTAGCACCGGGCAATACCAGGCTTGCCAGTCTGCTCACTACAATTAACAGCAGTCCAACAAAAACGATCTTTCTGCGTGGCCAGATAAATTCTTTGAAAGCCTGCTTTAAGGTAACGGACTGTTTTGCTTCACTCATTGCACATTGTTTTTTTAATATTATCAAAGGTAAACTTTGAATAAGATTTGTTCTTTAAAGATTGATAAAGGGCGATGATTAATTTGGCGGTAAAGAATACCGGCACGGTGGACAGGTGTTATTAGCAGTTACAAAATTGGATTAATTGAGCGATGGATAGTTGCATTGGTATTCAATTTGGATTAGACTTTCGGTGAAAATAAAAATGCATAAACCGGATTTGTTTTAGGTTGTCTCCTCCGGAAAAAACTTTGCATGTTTAAAAATAATCCTGGATTTATTTTATACCCGTGCTTACAAATTGAATGGTGGGAGTGGACTGGCATCGCTGGTATTTCCAAGGATAAACTGGTGTACTTTTAAACCTCCTCACAAAAAATATACGAATTTTTACGTTCTATCGCAGATTCTCCATGAACGGTGCACGGAATAAAACGAATACAAAAAACTCAGTAATTTTCTGTCACTCTAAAGGGGCGATAACATGGGTAGGAATGAAACATAAAATTTAAAAAAAAAGTAGTGATAACTTTTGTTGAAAAGCACTATTCAGGGAAATTACTTTGTAAAAAGCCTCACCTTAACCAGATGGAGTTACCATTAAAAGAAAAATGCTGCACTTTATGGTTGGCAAAATAGAAGATGTCAGTTTTGTTGCCTACAATAAACAACTGTATAAAACACAAAAGTGAATTACTGTAACCATTGGTTGATGATGCATTTTATGAACGAAGGTATTTTAGAAAATTCGTACACATTAACATCCTTACCATACCAGTTGAACGTAAAAGTGAATGGCTTAACAGGGCCGGTATTGCAGGTCTTTCACTGCTAAAAGTAGCACAATTTTCAACTGGTATTACAGTACACGATTTACTGTTACTTACTTGCACTTACTAAAATATTTTATTTTTACTTCCCCATAAAAAATCTACGGGTTTTTGTACATTTTGCGGTGGATTATTATTGAACGCTGCCCCAAACATTTTATATCTACGTATTATAAATGAAAAGTAATTTTATTGTACGCTGATATTGTCGATAGCCAATTTAAAATCTTCTGCCTTTTTATTGCCGATCAAAAAGCCAATTTCTTCCAGGTAATCACCGGGGAAGTTGGCCATATCAAGGGTTTGGCCCCTGAAGGAAGGAACCATACTGATAAAAGGGATCTCGATGGTTTGCCAGTTGTTGGTAGTAGTAAAGTTGAATATATAGGAGTAATATTGGCTACTTTTTGTTTTAACCCTAAACTGATAAGCTTTGCCATCGCCTTTTAGCACTATTACAAATTTACTGTAACCTTTTAGCTCAGTATTGCCCGCAATGTATTTTATGGAAGAAAAGCCACCGTTGTTATCCAGCGACACATGTCCCTGAAACATACCATGACCTTCGTCATTCACACCCAGCTTTCCTGCGGATACGCCACCCATCACCGAATCATCTACCACGTGCCAGTTTTGCAGGGCGGCATCTTTTGTAAAGTGAAATATCATTAACGTATTCATCATTAGATAAAATATTGTTGAAAAAAGCTTTGTCATCATCATACAAAACATTTATGTAGCTTAATGCATTGCTACTTATTAAATCATCTTCAACAAATACAGACCAAAAATGTTTGCAGAGTTAGGCCGGCTGCTGTCGTTGAATAGTTACCCTTACTTCTTTTGAAGTAGGCGTATTGCTTTTTACGCCCACGCTGCTGATAGGTACCAGCACATTGGTTTCAGGATAGTAAGTGGCGCAGCATCCCTTCGGTATTGGATATGCTATCACCAAAAAGCGATGGGCTGCTCTTTCTATACCATCATCATGGTTGAAGATATCCACTACGTCTTTCTCTTTTAAACCACGGACATTCATATCAGCCTGGTTCATAAAAATTACCCTTCGTTCATTGTATATACCGCGGTAACGATCGTTTAATCCATAGATGGTGGTGTTAAACTGGTCGTGCGCCCGGATGGTCATCATCATCAGTTCATTATCCTGCAAGGGATTATACTTCACCGTTCCAACGTGGAACAGCGCTTTTTTTATATCGGTATCAAACACGCCTTCCCGGTTTGGATTGGGCAGGTAGAATCCACCCGGTAATCTAACTCTTTCGTTGTAACGGATAAAGATTTCCGGCAATACTTTTTCCAGGGCGTTGCGTACTTCATCATAATCATTTATATACTGCTCCCAGGGCACTTTTGATTTTTTGCCCAGTGTGGCTTTTGCTAATTCGCACACAATGGCTGTTTCGCTCATCAGTTGGTTTGAAACCGGCTTCAACACACCCTTTGACATTTGCACCACGCCGGTAGTATTTTCGCAACTCACAAATTGTTCCTTACCTCCTGTATGATCCTGATCGCTGCGGCTATAACAGGGCAATATGAAAGCTTCTTCACCATGTACCAGGTGGCTACGGTTTAGTTTGGTGGATACATGTACCGTCATCTGGCAATTGCGCATAGCCTGCGCTGTGTAAGTGGTATCCGGTGTGGCGGAAAGAAAGTTTCCGCCCATTCCAAAAAATACGGAAGCTTTTCCTTCGTGCATTGCATGAATACTATTTACTGTGTCATATCCATGTGCAGACGGTGGTGTAAACTGATAAAGTTTTTCAATTCCTTCAAGCAGTTCTTTACTTGGTTTTTCAAAAACACCTACTGTTCTGTCGCCCTGAACATTACTATGACCACGAACCGGGCAGGTACCAGCACCAGGTTTGCCAATGCTTCCTTTCATCAGCAGGAGGTTCACGATTTCTTTGATGGTATCTACTGAATTTTTCTGTTGAGTAAGACCCATTGCCCAGCAAATAATGATGCGCTGGTTATTTTTTAATACAGTTGCCACTTCTTTCAATTGGGCAATGTCAATACCGCAGATCATACTCAGCTGTTGTATGTCCTGCGTAAGCAGGTGTTCTTTCAACGCATCAAAGCCACTCGTTTTTTCTGCAATGAATGTGTTGTCTAAAGTGCTGCCCGGTTCAAGCAACTCTTCCTGCAACAGCAATATTTCCAAGGCTTGCAGCAGGGCCATATCGCCATTGATTTTTACCTGCATGAAAATATCTGTGAGCGCCGAATCTATTCCCAGGATACCTTTTACAGTTTGTGGATTATTGAAACCCATCAAACCGGTTTCGGGCAGAGGGTTTACAGCGATGAGGGTAGCGCCGTTCCTTTTAGCTTTCTGCAAAGCCGTTAGCATGCGTGGGTGATTTGTGCCGGGGTTTTGCCCCATGATTATGATCACTTCTGCTTTTTCAAAATCATCCAGTTTAATAGATGCTTTGCCCAGGCCTAAAGATTCTCCCAACGCCGTTGAAGTGCTTTCGTGGCACATGTTACTACAGTCAGGCAAATTGTTGGTGCCATACTCTTTTGCAAATAACTGGTATAAGAAAGCGGCCTCGTTGCTGGTTCTGCCAGATGTGTAGAAGATAGCTTCGTTGGGCGAGGCGAGGCTGTTGAGCCTGTGTGCGATTCTTGTAAAAGCAGCCTCCCAGGTAACAGGCTGGTAATGCGTGGCTACTTTTTGCCAGATACATAGGTTGTGCAATACGTCCCTTTCTGCCAATTTCATAATCTGATAAGGCGGCAAGGTCTTCCACGGCATTCTTTGTAAAAAATGACAGTGTTAATTTTTTGGTGGTGGCTTCTTCTGCCACAGCTCTTGCGCCGTTTTCACAATATTCTGCAATGGCAGAGCGGTCATCATCAGGGTCGGGCCAGGCACAGCTTGGACAGTCAAAACCGCCTTTTTTGTTCAGGTTGAAAAGTGCTTTCCATCCTCTAAGCACACCTGCTTCGCCAAAGGTTTGTTTAAAGCTGGAGATAACGGCTGGTATACCAGCAGCCTCTTTTTTTATAGATCCCTTTTCTAAACCAGTAAAAGTTTCGGGGTTTTCTGCGTCATCGTGTTTTTGTTGCTCGTCCATTATAACTTCATTAATTTGGGATTAGCGAAATTGTCCGATTGATCTTCTTCTGTATCATCAAGGCACTTAAAATCTTTTTCAACTAATATAAATATTTCAGTGCCGTCTTCTGTTGTGTGAAGAGTACTGATACCTGCTATATTATTGCCAGGCCACCCGTTTGTGAAATGTTGAGGCATAAATACCGCAATTGTATTTCCAGCATAGCTGATAACAGGTTTTAAGATATCTTCATTTAACTCCAACCGGTAAGAAAAGGCTAGGTCTTTAGAAAAATTAATCATTTCTTCTACAAATCCTTTTGCTGCCAGGTTTTCAACATCCGTTTGTGAAAGCCGGAACCTGACAGCATTACCTTTTAATCTAAGTTTCATTATTATTTTATTTTTACCCGGGGAAAATTATCCGTTCGGGATGGGAATAAATATTACAACCATTGTAACGCAAAAACCCCACCAAGGTTATGCCGGCCTCTTCTGCCAGCTGAACGGCTAGGCTGGAAGGTGCCCCCACTGCAGCCACTATTGCAATGCCAGCCATCGTGGCTTTTTGTATCAATTCAAAACTGGCCCTGCCGCTCAGCAGTAAAACATCTGAAGAAAGCGGAAGCATGTCTTTCATCAAGGATGTACCAATCAATTTGTCCAGTGCGTTGTGTCGGCCCACATCTTCCTGTAAAAAAATAATGGAACCCTCCGTGGTAAACAGTGCTGCAGCATGCAAGCCACCAGTCTGATCAAAAGTTTGCTGTTGCTCCCGTAACACCTGGGGTAAACGGTACAATGTTTTAGCAGAAATTGTTGCATTACTTTTTAAGTTTCTAAATGCTGAAACTGTCTTAATAGCATCTATACTCGCTTTACCGCACACACCACAACTGGAACTAGTATAAAAATTCCGGTCAGTTTGTTGAAGATTGGGTGCGATACCCTCGTGTAAGACTACCAAAATCTTATTAAAATTAAAGGGGGAGCTTGTAATCTCTTTTATATCCGGGGCATTCTTAATAATAGCTTCTGTAAAAAGGAAGCCTGCTGCAAGTGATGTATCATTGCCTGGTGTGCGCATGGTTACCGATATATTCTTATGGATCGTGCTGCCATCCTGCTGCCAGGCCATCATTATTTCCAGGGGCTCTTCTGTTGCTACCATGTCTGCGGTTTGCATGGCGCCGGATGCTGTAATCCTGGTAATATCAACGGCAGTAACTGATGGGTCGTGTATTGTGCTGTTCATTATTTTATAAATTGTTACTGTGCTGCTTCCATTTCTTCTATGGCATCAACACTTTTTATTCTGGCAGCTAAAAAATTGAAGAACCGACATGCCAGCTTTTGAAGCAAAAAATATCACAGCGAATAATTTCCATTTGTAAAATTTTTTGTCCCACCTTCATTTGGCGCAATATAAAAAGCAAACAGGGATTCGTAGAGATTAACAATGTAATTATAAAAGCAACCAATTGTGTATTGTTAACAATATTGCTTACAAAAATGTTCATGGTAGCAGAGGGTAAAAAGGGATAATAGCAGCCAAACACCACAAAGTTTTATCCTCAAAGATTTTATATGCAGATAGCACGGCACCGATATGGCCGGTATTTGATTAGAGTC
>NZ_JACMOO010000334.1 GCF_014377975.1 Ferruginibacter sp. | reverse complement strand
TGCTGCAATTTAAAGCTTAGCCAACTTTGATAATTAAATAGTTAGGTAAGTATCCTGTAGGCGAAAGTTTAATTTACCCAATAATAGCATTCACTACCTATTGCTTAAAGCATGCCTGAAATGGAGATTAAATGCAATGCCGCCATCTCCGTAATATGGCGTTAAAAATACCATGCTCAGTTAATACATAAATTATTGTGGTATGATATTCAATCACGGTAATTGGGTATATAATCTTTTAAATTTTTGCTAAACTACAACATACACAATCTGTTTTATCAATAAAGTTTTGCTTTGTGTACGACAGTTTCTCCGGTTAAATATGGCCAAAATGGTTTGAGGGAAGAGGCGCATATTTAAATCAATCGTATATTCATATTTATTTTACCGTTTTAAATAAAAAATAAAAAGATAATTCAAATTTCAAAAAAACGCTTTTAATAATTTGCTATGAAAAAATACTTTTCCATTGTTGTATTTCTTTTTTTAACGTCTGCTGTAAAAGCCAATATTCGCTTACCCAATGTGATTAATAACAACATGGTTTTGCAACAGCAATCTTCTGTAAAACTATGGGGCTGGGCCGGGCCTGCTGAGAAAATATATGTTACAACTTCATGGAATAATAAAACAGATTCTGTTGTTACCACAAGGGATGCCGCCTGGATGTTGCATGTGCAGACACCTGCTGCCGGCGGACCTTATACCGTTACATTAAAAGGCGCTAATACAATAATACTAAACAATGTGCTGATTGGCGAAGTATGGGTTTGCTCCGGTCAATCTAATATGGAAATGAATGACGGCTGGGGAGGTATACCAGATATAAAAGCTGCATTGGCCACATGCGCCAATACCAATATCAGATTCTTTACTATTCCTAAAGTTACTTCCAGATATCCACAGGATAATTGTGGGGGCGAATGGATTGGTTGTGATTCCAATACCCTGAAAAATTTTAGTGCTGTAGCTTATTTTTTTGGTCATAAACTGAATACGGACATGAACGTACCCATTGGATTGATTAGTACAAACTGGGGCGGCACGCCAGCAGAAACATGGACCGAAACTGAGACGGTCAATAATGATGCTGAATTAAAAGCCGCAGCAGCAAAACAACAGCCCAGCGATTGGTGGCCCTATTTACCGGGTGCTGCATTCAACGGCATGGTTGCACCCATCACCAGTTATAACATTGCCGGTGCCATTTGGTACCAGGGCGAAGGCAATACCATTGCGCCGGATAGCTACGGTAAATTATTAACTACAATGATTGGCACCTGGCGCAAAGCATGGAACGAGGAGTTGCCATTTTATTATGTTCAGATAGCGCCTTTTACTTATGGAAATAAATTCATTTCCTCCATTGTGCGGGAGCAGCAAACAAAGGCAATGGCCTATCCTAATACAGGTATGGTGGTAATAACCGACTTGGTGGATAATGTAAAAGATATTCATCCAAAGGGCAAGCGGCTGGTGGGTGAACGGCTTGCCAACTGGGCGCTTGCAGAAACCTATCATAAAGACGGAATTGTGTATAAAAGTCCCCTGTATAAAAGTTTGGAGGTGCTGAAAAATAAAGCCATTATAACTTTTGAGAATGCTCCCAATGGACTTAAAACAACGGGACAAAACATCATAGAAGTTTATGTAGCCGGCGCTGATAAAATATTTTATGTTGCCACCGCAAAAATAGACAAAGACAAACTGATTGTTTATAGCCCTAAGGTTGCACAACCTGCAGCAGTGCGGTTTGCATTTAGTAATGCAGCTATGGGCAATTTATTCAGTAAAGAAGGTTTGCCGGTAAACCCTTTCAGAACGGATGATTGGGAGCTGGACAGAAGTAAAGAATAACTGGATAGAATAGCCTTTTCTGGATTGTGCCGAATAAAGAAGTCCTGCAATTTGCAACGGCCAAAAAGTATAGTGCCTAACATATATCCCAGCATGTCATAACAGTAAAAGAACCTACAAAGGTGCCTGAAACATCTGACTCTATCACAGTATTGTACATGCCCATTTTATAAAACAATTCCTTGTACGGGAAAGCCTGATAATCTAATTCCCAATTGTTTGCCCAAAATTTCCTGACAAGAAATTGGTATTAGCGCTTTGATAATAAAACTTGAAGCCGCGTTAGTTTTTTACTGCCTGTTTCTATAAAAATATTATTTAAAGATGACCGTAGCTGAGCGTATTTATGTGGCTATCTTTTACATTTTACGATTGATCCTCATTGGCCGGGCGATGATATGAAAATTGATAACCGACTGTTCGGCTAACCGGGGTTGCTGATGGCGAGGCATATCTAAAGGCGGTTTCATTTACAAGCCTTGCGCCTGCTCCGGTTGTATAAATTACTTTTCGTTTGGCAGAACCAAATACAGAGCCGGTAATTCACGAGAATTTATAATCAACCATACATCTTCTCATAATTATGGGATAAAAATTAAGTTCTTGTTTGAGTTGCTATCGTTCACTTTGGCCCTTTATAAAAACCAACCCGTATCAGTACCTCAGCAATTATTATAAAAAGTATGTAAAATATTATTTTCAATTTAGGTCAGCATTTATTTTAAACAATGCTGTAATGAAATTGCAAAACATTACATACCATCTATAAAAAAACAAATTAAAAATGTTTCCTTAATAGTAGCTGTTGGAGGTAAATTTATTACCGCTTAAATATGTATCCTGCGTCATATTCGTTTATCTTCACAATGCATTAATACAACAAAATTTATGTTGAGATATTATTGGCTGATCACTTGTCTGGTATACACATTAGGGAGTAATGCACAGTTAACAAAAAGGCTTGACAGCTTATTACATCAGCAAGCTGCGGGCCAGCCAGGCTTTGCTTTGTTGGTAGAACAGGATGGACGGCTGTTGTACAATAACCAGGCAGGACTTGCCAATATAGCCACAAAAGAAAAGATACAAGCCAGCACAAATTTTCGCATGGCATCCCTTACCAAACAGTTTACAGCCATGGGTATTTTGTTACTGGAAAAGGTACATCAGTTATCTGTAAACGATCCAATTGGTAAATACCTCACCGGTTTGCCTGCAGGCATCGGTAAACAGGTACGCATTAAACATTTGCTCACGCATTCATCCGGTATAATGGATTATGAGGAGCTGATGGCCGCTGCGCAAACAACACAATTGCTGGATGCGGATGTATTGCAGTTGTTGCAAAAATATGACACTACTTATTTTAAACCAGGTACTCAATTCCGTTATAGCAATTCAGGTTTTTGTTTACTGGCACTCATCATCGAAAAAGTTTCGCATCAATCCTATGCGGCCTTCATCAAACAAAAAATATTTGCTCCATTGCATATGAATGCGTCTGTGGTTTATGAGAAAAACCGGGCCATTGCGCAACGGGCGATGGGGTATGCAAAAGATAGCATTGGTAACACTTTCCTGAGCGATCAAAGTGTTACCAGTGCCACCAAAGGTGATGGCGGCGTATACACATCCATTAATGGTTACCGTAAATGGGTACATGCACTTCAACACAACAGTTTGCTAAACCTCGCTGCTGTATTGCAGCGGCTGCATTTTGCTGCAGGCGATGTGCCCAATAGTTTTTACAGTGCAGGCTGGTTTTATGCAGCAACAGAACCACAGATTTGGTTTCATTCGGGCAGCACCTGCGGATTTAATAATTATGTAATAACGGTGCCGGCTAAAAAAATTTCCATTGTATTTTTTTCAAACCTGGCAGAGAATACAATCCTGTTCCGTAATATTATTGAAATACTTTACCAGTCAGGATTTGCTGATTACTCAGGATTATTTGCATTGCATCAATTAACAAGATGAGCGACGGAATTAAAACTATTTTTATTGATTTGAACGATGAAGTTGTGTCATCTGCAGCTATGTTGAAACGAAGTAAAAAATACTGAATAAAAAACAGCATTTTTGTGTTGACGGTAATGCCAGGCAATTGTTTATTCAAATAAACCGGTTACCAAAGGATAAAGCACGATGGTAAGAACAAATAAAATTCTACCGTCTGCCATCGCTCTGTCGGCGCTCATTATTTTTGTAGTAAGGTATTTGTCATCAGTGCAATTCATACAGCCCAAAATAATATCTGTGTCTTTTAAGTCAATGCTACCGGCCGATTCTGACAAAACTATACCGGGATTAATTGCATCGCCTGCACAGAAAGTAAAATTTTTTTCGTTTAAGGTTCTCAGTTCAAATACAGGCATACCTGCATGTACTTTACTTTTTAGCATCCAATCGTTTTCTGCAACAAACTTATCATTACTTTCCTGGCTTTTCAATTTATGTGTACCGCCAATTAATATATTATTGATGGTACGCCGGTTCAATCCATCTTTCCAGATAAAAATAACCTGCCGCCTGGTATTGATAAACAACACTGAACATTTAACAATATCATTTCCTGAAAAATAATAGATATCCTTTTTTACATTTTTTTCTCCAAAATAATAAATGAGGTATTCATTGGATGTAAAATCCATTAAGTCTTCGGCAAAATGCAAATCCTTGTTTAACGGAAATGTTTTTTTGTAAACTGTAATGGAATACCAGTTAACACCGTCTGTTTCTTTAACCGAAGCATCGGCAGTATAATCCTCATGCTGGTATAAATGCGAAGCAGGAATAACGGTGCTGTCTTTTTCGTATTCACAGTAAAATGAATGCTTTTTTAATGATTCAATAATACCGTTGTATTCTGCTGCTAAAGTAGTTTGGTAAGTAAGTGTAAATGTTTCTTTAAGGTTTGATCTCACCAATCGTCTGCTTACAGAATCTGACTGTTTTTCTTTCCTGTTTTTGATGCCAGAATGGTATTCGTAAGTTTTAACGATGGTGTCACCCAATGATTCAGTTCCTGAAAACCTGTATTTTTTCTTTAACAACTGGCTCTCTAATTTGGAAGTTGTTACAGACAACATATCGATTAGCCTGTCAGCAGAAAGCTCCTGGCCATTTACTATTGAGATAAATAATATATAAAAAATCAGAAGTAAAAAAATTTTCATTGTTGGTGCAGCTTGCTGGTGAAATTATAATTATTGGAATGGATGATGATTATAAGCCAGATTTATTCACCGGCATTACAAACAGAAATAATTACATACTCTAAAAACTATATCAAATAATAAGTGTCAATGCTTTATACTAACAATATACATCAAAAATATTGTCTTTAATTAGTATACATGCTTTTTAAGAATATTATATTTTTTTTGTAAAAAAATTAAAAACTATGCAAACAAACCCAACCCTGCACTTACACCTACTGTTATGTGGGATATTTTTTGTTACAGACCAAAGATCGTAGCTAAGGTTTAATCAATAAAGGGAAGTCATTACAACTTCCCTTTATTGAAAATTATTCAATTTTTTTTTATAACAGTGATTTTACTTTTTCAATAACTTCTTTAAAATTACTTACATCTTGCCCACCGGCGGTACCCAGATTTTTTTGACCGCCGCCACCTCCTTTTATCAATGCCGCCACCTGCTCTTTAATAATTTTTGCAGCATCCAGGTTTTTTGCGGTTACTACAGTATCAGAAATACCGATGGCAACAAAAGCCTTTCCATCTATATTGCTGCAAAGCACCACCACATGATCGTGCAGGTGATTTTTAAGATCGGTACATAATTTTTTTAGTGCATCCGCATTGCTCACTTCTATAATAGCGCCAACAAAAGTTACGTTGTTGATGATTTCATCTTTTTGCAATAATTCATTGCGTATGCCTACCAGTTGCCTTGCTTCCAAACCCTCAATGCGTTTGGATAAAATGCTATTTTCTGATTGTAAATGTTGAATAGATTTTGAAATATCTTTGGTGTTTTTCAGCAGGCCGCGAATTTCATCCAGCGCAATAAATTGTTCATTGATGTAATTTTCTGCAGCCGCTCCGCAAACCGCTTCAATTCTTCTAACACCAGCAGCAACGGCGGTTTCGTGTTGTATTTTAAAGATGCCCAGCTCACCGGTGCTGCCCACATGCGTACCGCCGCAAAGCTCAATACTATAGGCCGGGTCCATTATAACCACTCTTACTATATCGCCGTATTTTTCGCCGAACAGTGCCATAGCACCCAAAGCAACTGCCTCATCTTTGTGCATTGATTTGATGACTACCGGAATATTTTCCCTAATCTTTTCATTCACGAGTTTTTCTACTGCAGCAACTTCTTCATTGGTTACTTTAGCAAAATGACTAAAATCAAAACGCAGATGTTCTTCATTTACCAGACTTCCCTTTTGTGCTACATGTTTACCCAACACAGTGCGTAAAGCTGCATGCATTAAATGTGTAACGCTGTGGTGTACCGCAATAGATTTTCTTCTGTCAGCATCTACTTTTGCGAAAACTATGGTATTGATGATGGCAGGAAGTGCATCGGTGAAGTGAATGATGAGGTCATTCTCCTTTTTTGTATTGGTTATTACAATAGTTTCATCACCAAATTGAAGAATGCCGGTATCGCCTACCTGGCCGCCACTTTCGGCATAAAATGGCGTTGTATCCAACACCAACTGGTATTGCTCTTTTCCTTTAGCCGTAACTTTTCTGTACTTGATGATGTTACTCTTTGTTTCCAAAGAATCGTATCCTGCAAATTTATTGGACGTGTTTTCTATTAAAGTTATCCAGTCTTCAGTTTCTAAAGTTGTGGCTGCACGGGAGCGGTTTTTTTGTAGTTGCATATACTCAATAAAACCTTTCTCATCAATAGTTAAACCATATTCACTTGTAACCAATTTCAATAAGTCCAATGGGAAACCGAATGTGTCATAAAGTTCAAACGCTTGTATTCCTGTCAATGTAAGTCGGCCACTATA
>NZ_JACMOO010000333.1 GCF_014377975.1 Ferruginibacter sp. | reverse complement strand
TGGTATCTTACTGGCTCGGTGGCTATTTTAACGGATGCTTTGGAAAGCACTGTGAATGTGGTTGCAGGGCTTATCGGTATTTATAGTTTGTATGTAAGTGCCAAGCCAAAAGATACCGACCACCCGTACGGTCATGGTAAAGCAGAATTCCTTTCCGCTGCCATTGAAGGTACACTGATATCTGTAGCAGGCCTCATCATTGTGTATGAAGCCATCAATAACCTGGTTCATCCTCATCCCATACAAAAACTAGACTATGGTATTTTGATTGTTGCCGCAACTGCTGTAATCAATTATATTACGGGCAGCATTTGTATCAATACGGGTAAAAAAAACAATTCACTTGTATTGATAGCAAGTGGTAAACATTTGCAAAGCGATACCTATTCTACCATTGGTATTATTGCCGGGCTGGTGTTGCTGTATTTTGTACAACTGTGGTGGATAGACAGTGCAGTGGCGTTTATTTTTGCCTTCATCATTATGTTTACGGGGTATAAAATTGTACGTACTTCCGTTGCCGGAATTATGGATGAAGCCGATGCCACTTTATTGAAAAAACTGGTGGTTACATTAAATACAAACAGAAAGCCCAACTGGATAGACCTGCATAATTTACGCATCATAAAGTATGGCGGTACCATTCATCTTGACTGTCATCTTACAGTACCCTGGTACATGAATGTACATGAAGCGCATCATGAAATTGATGTACTCTCCGCCCTTGTTAAAAACGAATATGGAGAATCTATGGAATTGTTTGTTCACTCCGATGGCTGTCTGGAATTCAGTTGCCGTATCTGTACAAAAGATGACTGCCCGGTAAGGCAACACCCGTTTGAAAAACAAATTGAATGGACAATGGCAAATATTGTTTCTAACAAAAAACATGCTGTAAACACGCTTTAATTATTCCTCGGCTGGAGAACCTGTACATTTAATTTTTTTCTGATAATAATCATCAATGGCCTTCAAATAGTTTGGCTACACCAAATGCTGCTGATGCAGCAAGAGCGCCAATTAAAGTAACTTTTACAGCACCCCAGATAGGATTAACCCCGGTGATTTTACTTTTAAAATAGCCAAATATAAAAAGACAGCCTAGGGTGGCAACTACCGATATTTTTAATGCTTCGGAAGAATCGCTGATAAAAAAGTAAGGGCTTAAAGGAATGATACCACCGGCAATGTACGAGAGGCCAATATTCAATGCACTTTTAGTAGCTCTTTTAGGGTCAGGTTCTTCCAAACCTAATTCATATTTCATCATAAAATTTACCCAGCGGTGTTTATCCTGTGCAATTTCTGCTGTGGCCTGTTCTTGCAATGCGGGACTCAAACCAATATTGGAAAAAAATTCTTTGGTCTCTTCAATCTCCCTGTGACGCTCGGTTTCCACTTCAAGGTATTCCCGTTTAATTTCACTTTGGTAATGGTCCTGTTCAGTTTTACCCGCAAGATATCCGCCCAGTCCCATTGCAATGCTACCGGCACAAATTTCAGCAATACCTGCAATTACTATAATGGTACTGCTGCTAACAGCACCACTTAAACCTGCTGCCAGTGCAAAGGGAACTGTCAGGCCATCACTCATGCCAATAACAATGTCCCTTAATGCATCAGAACTTTTTAAATGTGATTCTATATGGCTGTGGTGAAGATGTGTATCCATTCAATGGGTTATTTAATTGGTCTGTAAAAGTATAAACAAAGTTATAAGTATTAAGTTGCAGGTAGTAAGGAAATACATCCTGTTGGTGCGAGCCGATGCAAAAAGAGGAACGAAAACAAACTGTCTATACATCCAACCGTTGCTACAAAACATTTGGTTTTTTAATAGAAGAAAATCCTGCGCACGAAAAAATTATTAATTTTTAATTATTATCACGAAAGTGTTCTCTCATCACTTTAGCATAATGTACAATTGCTTTTTCCGGAGCTTCAATTTCGGGATGCCATAATTTTTCCCACTCAAAGCTATAATACCCATTGTAGCCGCTGTTGTATAATAAATCGATTGCTTCAAAAATGGGTGTCTCACCTTCTCCCAAAAATGTGTATTGCTCTTTACCATTTATAACCTTCAGGTCTTTGATATGAGTGTGATAAATGTATTTTTTCAACGATGAATACACCGTTGCGGGCGGTTCTTTTGTTACCGACCACATATTTACAATATCCCATACCATTCCTACATTTGGGCTGTTGGCAGCCTCCATTATTTTTTGAAGATCCGCAACGTACACCAATTCTCCATGCGATTCCAGCAGTACTTTAACGTTACTACCTTTTGCATATTCACCCAATTCACTCAAACCTTGTATGATAAGATCAATGGTAGCATTGCGTTCTACATCTTTTGGTAAATTGTTGGGAAATACTCTTATGTTTGGACAGTCTATTTTTTGCGCCAGATCAATAAAACGTTTTGCTTCGTCTAAATTTTTATTTCGCTCTTTGGTATCCTGGTGGTGCATGGCTGCGGAAGATCCAAGGTCTGAAAAATATAGTCCTTTTTCCTTCATAAGTTTACTGGTAGACAGTATATTTTCCGGTGTGCTGAATTCCCTGCATTTAGTGAGATCCAATTCCCTCTGTATCCCTCGTATTTCTATGCCATTAAAATGATTGCTGGCAGCAAAATCAATAATTTGTTCAAAAGTCCAGTCGGGGCAACCGAGTGTTGAAAATGAGAGTAACGGCATTTTTTTTTTCAGGTCAAATGAACTGCCTGTTATTGCCATAGCCAGTAACAAGCCCGAAGTTTGTAGAAAATCTTTTCTGTTGGTGTATTTCATACATGAATATGTTATTAAACCAATTTTTAAAATTAAGCAATCCGGCAGAGATTACGCATAAAAATAAAGTTAGCTAAATTAATATCCGGCTCTATCATATTGGGTTTATGCAAAAATATTTTCTTCTGGAAGCTAAAATTTTACTGGTTTAAATTTCAGTATATTTTTGTGTTAGTCAGCTAAATAATGTAATTAATTATGCCAGCGCCTGCAAACTTTTATCAATAATACTTACACAATCCATCACCTGTTCTTTAGAAATTAGCAATGGTGGAGCAAACCTTATTTTATCTCCATGGGTTGGCTTGGCTAACAGTCCATTTTCTTTAAGCGTTAAACACAGGTCCCAAGCTGCTTCTGGGTTGCGGTGTTTTATTACAATGGCATTCAGTAGTCCTTTGCCTCTTACCAGCGCAACAAAAGGGGAGTTTAATTTTTTTATTTCACTGCGCAACAGTTCACCCATTGCTGCTGCATTTTCACTCAGGCTTTCATCTTTTAGTACCTGCAACGCAGCAATAGCAACAGCACAAGCTAATGGATTTCCGCCGTAAGTACTGCCATGTTCACCTGGCTTTATGGTCATCATAATTTTATCATCTGCCAACACGGCACTTACAGGCAATACACCACCACTTAACGCTTTGCCTAAAATCAATATATCCGGACGAACATTTTCATGATCGCAGGCGAGCATTTTACCCGTACGGGCAAGCCCTGTTTGTATTTCATCCGCAATCATCAGCACATTGTACTCGTTGCATAAATCCCTGATGCCGGTTAAATAGCCTTCATCCGGAACCAGTACACCAGCTTCGCCCTGTATGGGCTCAAAAAGAAAGGCGGCAACATTTTTATTCTGAAAAGATTTTTCCAGCGCAGCAAGATTGTTGTAAGGGATAACAGTATAACCCTCACTAAACGGACCAAAATTATTTTTTGCAGATGGGTCACTGCTAAAGGTAATAACGCCCGTAGTGCGGCCATGAAAATTGCTTTGGCAAACTACAATCTCTGCCCTGTCAGGCTGCACATTTTTAATTTCGTATGCCCATTTACGGGCCAGTTTTAACGCAGTTTCCACTGCTTCTACTCCGGTGTTCATGGGCAACACTTTATCGTATCCAAAAAATGTGGTTACAATTTTTTCGTATTCACCCAACAGACTGCTGTGAAAAGCCCTGCTGGTAAGCGTTAACTCGCTTGCCTGGCGGGTTAAAGCCGCGATAATTTTAGGGTGACAATGGCCCTGGTTTACGGCTGAGTAGCCACTTAAAAAATCGTAATAACGTTTGCCATCTACATCCCACACAAAAACACCTTCGCCGCGATTTAATACAACGGGTAAAGGATGATAATTGTGTGCGCCGTATTTTTCTTCAAGGTCAATATGTTCTTGTGTGTTGATTGATAAAGTGGAGGTTGATTGCATGATGAATTGGCTTAAATAGTTTAAAATTAACCGGCTGTAATTTTTAAAAAAGAAATAGTATCAATAGAAAGGTTACGCTCCGCTGAGGGAGACTAAACAGAAATCCTGACTCAGTGATTGAGCAGATCAAGATTATTGCTAAGGAAGAATACTATGTTGTGCGAGGATTTGATATGATGTAATTTTTATGCAAGATATAAAATAAAGTTTACACCTTTTTCAAAAGGTGTAAACTTTATACGAAACACTTTACAAATCAAATTTAATGCCCTGCGCCAATGGTAATTTATCAGTGTAATTAATGGTGTTGGTCTGCCTGCGCATGTACACTTTCCAGGCATCGCTGCCGCTTTCCCTGCCACCACCTGTTTCTTTTTCGCCACCGAACGCACCGCCAATTTCAGCACCGGAAGTGCCGATGTTAACGTTGGCAATACCACAATCACTGCCCGCTGCAGAAAGGTATTGCTCAGCTTCCCGTAAATTATTGGTCATAATGGCTGACGATAAACCCTGGGGTACACTATTTTGCATGGCAATGGCTTCGTCTAAAGTTTTATATTTCATGATGTACAAAATAGGAGCGAAGGTTTCGTGCTGCACAATGGCGTAGCTATTTTTTACTTCGGCGATACAAGGTTTTACATAGCAACCACTTTCAAATCCTTTTCCTTTTAGCACACCGCCTTCCACAATAAAATTACCTCCTTCAGCCTCGCATTTTTCAATCGCATCTTTATACATTTCAACCGCCATGGTATCTATCAGGGGGCCCACATGATTCTTTTCATTTAATGGATCGCCGATCTTTAACTGCTGGTAAGCACGCACTAATTTTTCTTTAAATTTATTGTACACTTTTTCATGAATGATTAACCTGCGGGTGGAAGTACAACGTTGCCCTGCGGTACCAACTGCTCCAAAAGCAGCTCCAATCAGGGCCATGTCAAGGTCTGCATCTTTTGAAATGATGATGGCATTGTTGCCACCGAGTTCTAATAAACTTTTGCCCAGCCGTTGTGCAACTGCCGCAGCAACTGCTTTGCCCATGCGGGTACTTCCAGTTGCAGAAATAAGTGCAATTCTTGTATCATTGCTCATCCATTCGCCCACTTCTTGGTCGCCAATGATTAAATTATTAACCCCTTCCGGCACATTATTTTTTTTAAAAACCTTCTCGGTAATGTTCTGACAGGCAATGGCGCACAAAGGAGTTTTTTCACTCGGTTTCCACACACACACGTCGCCACAAACCCATGCCAGCATGGTATTCCAGCTCCATACAGCTACGGGAAAATTAAAGGCAGAAATAATGCCTACAATCCCCAGCGGATGGTATTGTTCATACATTCTATGCCCGGGCCTTTCGCTGTGCATGGTTAAGCCATGGAGCTGGCGGCTAAGGCCAACTGCAAAATCGCAGATGTCAATCATCTCCTGCACTTCTCCCAAACCTTCCTGTAAACTTTTGCCCATTTCGTAACTTACCAACTGACCAAGCGCGTGTTTCTGTAGACGCAATTCTTCACCAATCTGGCGTACAATACTTCCACGTTTTGGTGCAGGCCACTGCCTCCACTCCGTAAAAGCAATTTGCGCCTGCTGCAGCATAGCTTCGTAACTTTCTTTATCAGCACTTTTTACGGAGGCAATTATTTTGCCATCTACAGGAGAATAGGAATCAATTGCAGCGCCTTTGGATGCCAGCCATTTGGTTCCTGTTGAAACACCTCTGTTTTTTTGTTGTACCTGTAATGTGGAGAGAAATTGCATAGATTATTTTTGATAAAGTTACGATTGATTGTGGTGTTGACTGTGTGATAGCCCTTTTGTTAATAAGATAATTAATACGCTGAGAAAAATTTCATAGAATATTACGGTAGCAGAGCGCTATTCCAATACAAACGGAAGGGCGCCCATGAAGTCAAATTAAAATAAAAAAGTGGATTTAAAAACGATGTTGTGTTACTTAATACTGTTCGTTTTCGTTGGGAAAATCTCTGCTTTTTATGTCTGAAACATATTGCCGGATGGCACCGGTTATTTGCTCATCCAGGTTTAAATACCTGCGTAAAAAACGGGGCTTAAATTCTGTGTTGATGCCGAGCATATCGTGCATTACCAATACCTGGCCGTCGCAATTACCGCCTGCGCCAATTCCAATAGTGGGAATATGCAAACTGTCAGATACCTCTTTTGCAAGGGTTGCAGGAATTTTTTCCAGCACAATTGCAAAGCACCCTGCTTGTTGTAAAATGAGAGCATCTTTTTTTAATTTTTCTGCTTCTGTATCTTCTGTAGCCCTCACCACGTATGTGCCAAATTTATTGATGGATTGAGGTGTTAAGCCCAGATGCCCCATTACCGGTATACCTGCACTTACAATCTTTTTTACAGACTCTATTATTTCTTCACCGCCTTCAAGTTTTACCGTATGGGCACCACTTTCCTTCATAATGCGGATGGCAGATGCCAAAGCAATGTCAGAATTAGATTGATAAGAACCGAAGGGAAGATCAACTACCACCAGGCATCTTTCTCTTGCTCTCACTACGCTTTGCGCATGATAGATCATCTGGTCTAATGTGATGGGAAGGGTAGTAGCATGACCGGCCATAACATTGCTGGCACTGTCGCCCACTAAAATAATATCAATACCCGCCGCATCAAATAATTTGGCAAATGAAAAATCATACGCCGTTATCATAGAGATCTTTTCTCCGGCTGCCTTCATTTTTTGAAGCGTGTTGGTGGTTACCTTTTTGAATTCTTTTTCTGCAATCATGGTTTGTGTAGATTTTAAAATCTGTAATGGATTTATTGCTTAGCCTTGAGCGAAGGAAGGAGTTGACTCTGCGTTAGAATAAAACAAATCCGGGAATGATCGCCGGTGTAAATGTAGAGAATATTTGTAAAAATTCCCGCAGGAACAGATTTGGAAAATTATGTGGTAATTTTTTATTTTATTGAAAAGCACAGGACGACCTGATTAAAAGCGATTGTAATAAATAGTTAATGACATATGCCAGTGATTTTATCTTACCAAAACTACCGTTCCATTTCTTAAAAATGAACCTCCTGCCGGACAAACCATTTCTGCAAAATATGCATAGGTTCCTACAGGTAAAGGATCCCCTTTATAGGTGCCGTCCCAGCCGGTTGATCTGTCACTTGCAATAAAATTACTGCGTTCAAAAACCGGTGTTCCCCAACGGTTGTAAATAACAAAGTGCTTTACAACCGATATGCCCATGATGCTGAACACATCATTTTTTCCATCGCCATTGGGCGAAAAAGCACCGGGAATAAATACGCGGTTTTCCTCGCATTGCACTTTTAATTGCAGCTTATCCGAAGCGGTACAACCATTGTTATTGGTTACAGTAAGAGTGTACGTTCTTTCTGCCAGCGGCATACATAACGGCGAAGCACAATTGGTGCTGCTAAGATAGTCTGCCGGACTCCAGTTCCACGCAGTAACATCGCTGCTGGTAATGCTTGTTAATGGTATTTGTGTACCTAGTAAAATATCCTTTACTTGTGGTATACTTACAGTGGGTAGCAGTAAAACTTTTACTGTAATGGTAGCAGTATCACTAAAACATTTGTATGCATCTGTACCTGTTATGGTATAAGTTGTGGTGACTACCGGGCTTGCAAGCGGATTATTTATTTGTGAGTTGGAGAGGCCATCAGTAGAAAAAATCCATTGATAAAAGGCCGTGCCGGAAGCATTTAATTGTACCTGCTTACCAAGGCAAACAGAAGCATCTGAATCCATAGTTATTTTGCCTGGCTGCACCACCGTAATTTTTTGATTGCCGGTGCTGGTGCATCCAATATTATCTTTTACTGTAACAACATAATCTGTTGTTATAACAGGGTTTGCCTGCGGATCGGCGATCAGTGGGTTGCTTAAACTACCAGAAGGCGACCAGGAATATACGGCTCCGCCGGAAGCGATCATGCTTAAGGATTGTCCCATGCAAATTCGTGGGTTTTGTGGTACAATTGTAATGACCGGATTGGGATGAACATAGATTGTATCAGCCAAAATAGCAGCAGCAATACAGCTGTTGGAATCAGTTAACAACATCGATGGAAAAAACTTGCCCGGTTGATTGTACTGGTGGCTGGTGCTGATATTATTATTAGCTGCGATGGTACCATCCCCATAATCCCATAAATAATTATTGGTATTTTTGGATGTTGACGTAAAAGTTGGAGTAAAGCCAATACAGCCTTCTTTTTTATTTGCTTTTATACTGCCTTGTGGTAATTGAATATTGACAGAATCTTTAAAAGTTCCTGTAAGCCCGCTTGGGCCATACACATATAAAGTAATGATGTATTTACCGGGTTTTTCATAAATATGGCTGGGGTAATTGAGGTTGTCAGCAGTAGTGGCATCTCCAAAATCCCATTTTACTGAAGTATAGTTATAAGAATTATTAGTCATTTTTACAAGTAACGGCGGGCATCCTGTACCGGTTAAATAAGTACTGATTACGCTAAAGGCGGGAATAAAATTATTGACTGTAATTACCTGTGATGTAGTATCAGCACAACCTGTGAAAGGATTGAGGGCAATTAACTTTACGGTGTACTCACCGGGTTTGTTGTAAGCGTGGCTGGGCGAATAATCTGTGGATATGGCACCATCGCCAAATTGCCAGTTGTATTGTGTATTGTAACTGTTGTAATTGTTGGTGTTGTTATAAAAATATACCGGTACTGTAATATAGGTGTAGTTGCCTGAACTATAAAAGGCAACTTTTGGGCCGTTGACTGTAATGGAAAGGCCGTAAGAGGACGTGCTGGTAATGCAACCAGACGAATCAGTTATGGAAAGGCGTACATAATAATTTCCCGGGTACGCATATACATGACTAACCATGCCACCGCTTGTAAATGTTTGAGAATTCCCATCTCCAAAATTCCATTGCCAGTTTACAATTTTATTGTTGGTTGTAGACGTGTCTTTAAAAACAACCGGTAATTTAAAACAAATGCTGTCGGTAATTACTTTAAATCCCGCCTGTGACCCTTTTATTGCAAGTGGTATAAAATTGGTTGTATCTAGGCATTGAAAATAGGAAGATCTTAATATAACCCTTAACCCTTTAGTGCCTTGAGAAAAATAATTAAGTGTGCCATTAAAAACAGTTGACCAGTAATAACTGCTATCAGTATCTCTTGTGTAGTATCCGTTATACGGGGTATTATCTTTGTATTCGATATTATTAAAATTGTAATGATTGTCGAATGATAATGGTGCCGGGTTATTTTGAAGGTTGGAAATTTTGATATGTACCGTTCCATCCGTACAAACCTGCGTAGCATTGGCAAACAACAATGGACTTTGTTTTAGTAAAACACTTACGTTGGTAGAATCCCTTACGGTGCATTGCCCATTGGTATTTATAAGCACAGTTTTATAGTTGCCTGTACTGGTGTAAGTATGGCTGATTGTTGGGCTATCTGCATGTAGGGTTTTTGTTACGCCATCTCCAAAATCCCATGTCCAGCTTTCTGTTTTTTTTGATTCCTGGCTAAAGGTCACTTTACCCCTGGTTCCATCGCAGGTATTTTCATGGCCTGTTATTTTTGGAAAAGGCGGTAATACTTTGATGTAGTTAATTTTGGTCATTGTATCACGGCAATTACCCTGATTGCCAACTATTAAAGTAACCGTGTAAGTACTGTCGTACAGGTATTGATGCGTTGGGGATGAAGTATTGTAATTGTACGAGACATTTGTATTATCACCAAAATCCCAGTAATATCCAGCACCGGCATCCTGGTAAACAGCGTTAAATGTTAAAGGTGTATTACCACAAATAGTAGTGGATAAAGCTGTAAAACTGGCTACCGGCTTATTGTACACAGAAACAGTGCCATAGCTTGTTGTGCCTTTACAACCACCCTGTGTAATATATGTTAATGAAACAGCCCAATACCCCTTGGTACCAAATAAATGTGTTGGCTGGGCCAGTGCAGAAGTTGCACCATCCCCAAAATTCCAATTGTAACTGGTTATTGGATCTGAACTGGTAGTTGAAAATTTTAATGAATATGGCCCGCAAGATAACGGAGTTCCATCGGCAGTAATACTTACAACTGGCGCTGTAATACTAATATATTGTATAGCAGCAGCAGTGCATCCTGCAACATTGGTTACCCTAAGCCATGCATAATGATCTCCTGTATTGGTATAAGTAAAAGATGGAGCTTGTATGGTAGCTTGTATGTCATTTGAATTATACTGGTTAAAATTCCATTCCCACTTTATGGCAGACGAGGTAGTATCTTTAAAATTATATAAAACCGGTGCGCCACAATTACTGGTTTTGCCGGCAATAAATCCCTGCAGGTTGGGTATTTCATTTGCAACAATTTTTTTAGCAACCGAATCCCTGCAGGAGCCAAAAGTATTTTTTAATTCAATGGTGTGCGCACCTGCTATTGAAAAATTATAATTTAAGTTGCTGTAATAATAATAGGAAGCATTTGCGCCATCTACAAGCCACTCGCTGCTTGTGGCAGCAGGGTTACTGGTATTGATAAAGGTATTATCCGAACCACGGCAAATTAGCGATGGTACTGTAAAATCGCTGTTGAAATTATCTACATTGATATAGCCGTTTTGTGTGCTGGCAGCAGTGCATCCTTCAGAACTGGTAACGGTTAGAGTTACGGTATAAGTACCTTTTAGATTAAAAGTATGCGCGGGTGTTGCAAGGGTTGATGTTGTGCCATCCCCAAAATCCCACAGATAAGTTATTGTGCCCGGGCCAAAACTGGTATTATTAAATTGTACCGCATCGGTAACCCTGCAAAGAAAAGTTTTACTGGCACTGAAAGCTGCACTGATGGCTGGTAAAATTTTAATAAGGTTATCTTTTTTAATTGTTTTAGTACAGCCGTAAGCGTTGGCAACAGTAAGGGTAACAGATGCTGTTTGCGGTACAACGTAAGTATGTGTTACCGAAGAATAATAATTTCGTTCTGTATTTCCATCTCCATAATCCCATGTATAGGTATTATTTACTAAAACAGAAGTTGCTGTAAAATTTATAATTGCGGGTAAACATTCTTTTACCGGTGTTGCCGTAAAATCTGCCAGTGGCGGGGTGTATACAGTTATTTGTTTTGTTGTTACAGAAGAAAGCGTGCCATCTTTTACAGTAAGTGTTACTGTGTACGGCTTTTCATAATTGTAGATAGCGCCGGGATTTTGTATAGTTGACGTGTTACCGTTCCCAAAATCCCATAAATAGGTAGCATTGGCTGAAGCACCTGAAGTGTTATTGGTGAAAGATACAGCCAGTGGAGCACAACCGCCGGTTTTATTAACTTCAAAATTGGCGGTTAATTGAGCCGTAACAGAAATACAATACAAAAAAATAAAAGTTACAACTAATAGCAATGACCTGTAATAAAGCCTGGCAGGGAATGGATACATAGACAGTTAGGTAGTGGTTGCGGGTTAAGTATATGCAATATAAGATACATTTATCTTTTAAGAGGTTTTTATTTTAATAGCGGCAGTCACAATAATTTTGATGAACAAAGATTTTTTTATTGAAGAAGTGGCTAATGGCATTTTGTATAAATTTAGTTTCAGGGAATCATTCAGGATGAGGCAGATAACTGGTAACAAATATTGCATGGATGCTCATTGCTGTGTTTTTTGCAAATCATTTTTTGCAAAAAAGTATTGCAGTAAATTTTAAAACGAGGTGAAGGGTTATTTTAACTCATCCCATAAATGACGGATTAATCCGTCTGCCAAACCAATTTTCGGCACATAAATTTGTTCTGTTCCAGCCCAACGCATCACGTTTATATAAATCTGGATGGCGGGAATAATTACATCCGCCCTGTCTTCCCTTAAAGAATATTTGCTGATCCTTTCAGCCAAAGGCACACTACCTAATTCTTTATAATAATCCCTCAACAATTCAAGCGACAGCGGCTTTCCATCTTTTCTTTTACTCATAGAAAAAACCTTGTTGATATTGCCACCACTGCCAATGGCCACTACTTCTTTTTGACCTTTGGTTGCCGAACGGATATTATCTTTCATTTCATCCCAGTCGCTGTCGGTTACCATATTTTTAAGCAAACGAATGGTGCCGATATTGAAAGATTTTTTATAAGTGAGAATACCATCGCTGAAAAAAGAAAGTTCCGTACTGCCGCCGCCCACATCAATGTATAAATAGCTATGATCTTTATCCATATTTTCTGCCACATGAGTCTCATACACCAGTCCTGCTTCAATATCTCCGGTGATTACTTCAATTTCAATGGCAGTTTCCATTCTCACTTTGCGGATAATATCTGCGGTATTTTTTGCATCACGCATGGCACTGGTGGCGCAGGCTTTAATATGTTCCACCTCATAAGCATTGCATAAATGTTTGTAAGCTTTCATGGTTTGTAAAAGCATCCCAATCTTTTGTTTGGAGATAGTGCCATATTGGAAAACGTCAAAACCCAGTCGCAGCGGTATTCTTACCAGGTTAAGCTTATTGAATACAACAGTACCTTTTTCATCTTTTATAACTTCAGTTATTAAAAGCCTTGCTGCATTACTACCTATGTCGATGGCTGCTAATTTCAATATCCTGTTGGTTTACTATGGTGATAGTTTGTTTGTGCTGCACAAATATACCATTGTAATTTTCTATCAGCTGCTGCCAGTAATAATGAATTTATTATGTGGATAATTTACGGTACAGGTAATTATAGGTATCTACCTGACTACGAACCTTTTTTTTATTGCGGGGATTAATGTATTGGTTATCCAGGTCATTGTCTAATTTTCTTGCTTTAATATTGTCAGACAATTGTATCCGTAAAATATCTTTCAATTCTTCCTGAATATCTTTTTCAAAAATAGGGCAGGCCACTTCTACCCGGTGGTCTAAATTTCTTACCATCCAGTCGGCAGATGAAATAAATACTTTTTCTTTTCCGCCATTGTAAAAAATCATCACCCTGGCATGTTCGAGGTATTCATCTATAATGCTGATGGCGTGTACCGGTATTTTAAACTTTTTATTTTCGGTAAGCATACAAAAAATACCCCTTATCACCATGTTGATTTCCACACCAGCCCTGGCAGCATCGTATAATTTATTTATGAGTAGTTCATCGCTTAGCGAGTTTAGTTTTAAAGTAATGGCTGCAGGTTTTTTTGAGGTGGCCGTTTTAATTTCCCTGTCAATTAACTGTATCAGTTGCCTGCGTAAATTAACCGGGCTTACCAACAGCGTTTTGCATGCTTTTAAAAAATTAATTCTCGTTTTTGGTTGTTCAAGGTAATGAAATATCCTGTTGACATCTGCCATGATAAAACGATCGGAAGTGAGCAGACAATGATCGCCATAAATTTTTGCCGTCTGCTCATTTAAATTGCAGGTTCCCACAAAACCATAATGCACCGTGCGGCCTTTTACAATTTTTTTTATCAGGCATATCTTTGCATGGACTTTTAAATCGGGTACGCCAATCAATACTTTTACGCCCGCTTCTTCCAATTCTTCCTTCCATTCCAGGTTGGCCTCTTCGTCAAACCGGGCTCTTAGTTCAATCACCGCTGTTACTGCCTTACCATTGCGTACCGCATTGGTAAGCGCATTAATGATTTTAGACCTGGAAGCCAGCCGGTAAAATGTTATCTTAATACTTTTTACATCCGGATCAATAGCAGCTTCCCTTAGCAGGTCGGTCAAACTGTCAAATGAATGATAGGGAAAACTAAGCAGCACGTCCCTTTGTAAAATAACATCTGTAACACGATTTACATTCTTTAACAAGGGATGTAAAAAAGGTTTTTTACGGGTACTTTTTTGTTTAAAAACAGCTTCAGGAAAATTAATAAAATCTTTAAAATTATGAATCCGCCCCCCGGGTATCAAATTATCTTTTCCACTTAAGCCCATTCTTTTAATAAGATAAGTGAGCAGGGAGGCATCTATATCTTTGTCGAAAATAAATCTAACCGGCTTACCTTTTTTTCTGTTCTTTAATGCTTTTTCCAGTTTCTGAATTACAGATGTTTCGATGTCGTTGTCAATATCAATTTCTGCATCACGTGTAACTTTAATAATGTGCGACGAAAAAACATCGTAGCCGAAATAAGAAAAAATATAGGGCAAACAAAAACGGATAACGTCTTCCATTAAAATGAGGGTATGTTCATTTGGTTTGGAGGGCAAAATAACAAACCGGTTCAAACGTCTTGCAGGTACCGATACCAGCGCATAGCGCTGCGGAATGCTGTTGTTTTTTGCTGACATTTTACAGGCCAGGTAAATTGATTTATCACTCAGGATAGGAAAAGCCTGGATGCTTTCAATCATCAGCGGCACAATGTTGGAGCGTATTTCATCATTAAAATAGTCGGTAATGTATTGCTGTTGTGCCTTGTTTAATTGAGTTTCATTAATTAAAAAGATCTTTTCCTTTTTTAGTTCTTTCAATATTTCGTTCCATATCCTGTCAAACTCTTTTTGCTGGGTTACCACTTTTTCCTGTATTTCCCGTAATATCGTTTCGGGCGAAACTTCCAGGTGCATATTACCTGCCTGTCCCATTTCTATCATTCTTTTTAAAGTAGCAACACGTACCCGGAAAAACTCATCTTGGTTATTAGAAAAAATACCAAGAAATTTAATTCTTTCCCTCAACGGAACCGTTTCATCTGCAGCTTCCTGCAAAACCCTGCTATTGAAAGATAGCCAGCTCAGATCTCTTATAATTACTTTTTGTTTTAACAAGACTAATTAATTTTTTGGTTTAAAATGGGTAAAATTAAACGGAATGGTATTATTAAAATTAAACACCGTTGTTAAGTTTCCATCAAGTTTTAAAGGGATCGGTTACTATTTAATAATTGACGAAGACTGCGTAAGAACTATATCAGTCTGTTTTTTTCTATTTATAAAAAGTAATAAGGCCAGACAAAGCAACCCAAAAAACAAAATAATAAAAGTGGTCGTTCCCCACATTAGCCAGCCGAACGCTTCACCAATAGACTGATCAATTTTGTATAAACTCAGCACTAAAAAAATAGCGGTAGGAAAAGTGCCTATGCCGCCTGGGGTCAGTATCATGGCTAATGTGGCCAATGTTAAAACCGAACAGGCTGCATTTAGACCCAGGTGAGAAACCTGTTCAATAGCAGAAAAACCAATATAAATCTGCAACAGGTACATACTCCAGATAAGCAGGGTATAAAATAAAAACCATCCTATTTTTTGTAATTTTTTTATACTGGCAATGCCTTCTTTTAAGCCGGTAATAAAATTATTGATTTGTTGTAACAATTTAGCTGAAGCAAATTTTTTAAATATAAAACGTAACAGCAAAAACGCTGCAATAATAATAGCAATTGTGGCAAGTACCGTTGCCCATAAAGGAAGCCTGGTGTTACCAGTTACCATTGTTGCTATTTCTGCCTTTACAAAATTACCTACCAGTTTATACTGTATTAAAACTGTAAAACAAATGAAAATAAAGTAACAAAAAATATCAAAAATTCTTTCTATAACAATGGTGCCGATTAGTTTTTGCACAGGAATTTTTTCATATTTTGCAAGTAGGGTGCATTTTAAAATTTCACCCAAACGAGGCACAAAAGAATTGGCAAGATATCCCACCATTGTTACACAAAATGTATTGAATGATGAAGGTTTGTATCCCAGCGGCTCTAATAATATTTTCCATCTTAAAGCACGGCTTATGTGGCTGGCCAGGGCAAAAAAAACGATAGGAATCAATATGCGGTAGTCCGCACCCGCAAGTGCAGATTTAAATTTTACAGTCTGGTTGGGTGTCATATTATGAAACTGCCACCAGATTAAGAAAATACCTCCTCCTAAAAAAATAATATATTGAAGTATTACACTTGTTTTTCTACGCATATCTATTTAAAATTACAAAGTAAAAACAAACATTCCTTATTACTAAAAAAGATACCCTCACTGGAATGTTTTTAATTAGAGTATAATTTATTCGCTTATCATCATATTATCAATCAGCCTTACCTCATCTAAAAATGCTGCAATTAAAGCCACTGTTTTTTCTTTTCCATCCCAGGTATCCAGTAATTGCAAGTTGTGAGCATTGGCTATGGCAATATAATCTACTCTAAAACCTTTTGCCTGCAAATTTTGCAAAGCAGTTTGCAGCAGGTTGTTTAAAAAACCAGGCCGGATATGTTTTTTTATAAACAGCAGTGTTTTAAAAATTTCGGAAGCCTGCTGTTTTTGTGTAGCGGTTAATCTTTTGTTGCGGCTGCTCATAGCCAGGCCACTGATTTCTCTTACGGTAGGACAAATTATTATTTCCAGCAAAGGAAAATAGATTGCGGCCATTTTTTTTATCACCATACATTGTTGAAAATCTTTTTGACCGAGGTATATTTTACGTGGCGTTATAATTTCCAGCAACCGGTGTACTACCTGGCACACGCCCTGAAAATGACCGGGGCGATATTTTCCATCAAGGATAGTTTCAATAAATCCTACTTTAAACTGTACATTTTTTTTTAAACCTTCCGGGTATATTTCTTCTACAGCTGGCAAAAATAAAATAGTACAACCCGCTTTTTCCAGCAGGTAAATATCTGCATCAATTGTTACCGGGTATTTTTCAAAATCTTCGGGATCGTTAAATTGCATGGGGTTTACAAATATGCTGCAGACTACGATGTCTGTGTCTTTTTTTGCTTTTGCTATTAAAGAAATATGGCCGCTATGTAGTGCGCCCATTGTAGGAACAAAGCCTGTTGACAGACCTTGGGCGCCCGCATCCATCAGCCTTTTTTGTATGTCAGCAATTCGTTTATATATGATCATTCCAGGGGTTATTGTGCTTCAAATCTACGTGCATATTGATTGTAATAAAATTATTGTAACTTTGCATCCCTTTGGGAAAACCTTCTGTCTTAATCTAATCAATCACAAATGTCAACAAAAAAGCGAATTTTATTCATTGCCAATGAAATGTCTCCTTATGTAGAGCTTACAGAGTTTGCGGAGATTATCAATAAACTGGCAGTAAAAGCCAATGATAGTGGAATGGAAGTAAGGTGCATAATGCCACGCTTTGGCATTATCAATGAAAGAAGGCACAGGTTGCATGAAGTAGTTCGTTTGTCGGGTATTAATGTTTCAATAGATGGAGATGATTATCCGTTGGTAATAAAGGTAGCTTCTTTGCCCAATGCCAGGCTGCAGGTATATTTTTTAGACAACGAAGATTTTTTTAAACGTAAAACTGTTTTTACGGATGAAAACGAAAAATGGTATGACGACAATGGTTTAAGAACGGCCTTGTTTTGCAAAGGGGCGCTGGAAACGGTTAAAAAATTCGGCTGGCCGCCAGATATTATTCATTGCAGCGGATGGATGACAGGTTTAATACCCATGTTTATAAAAGCAGCTTATAAAAAAGAACCGGTTTTTAGCAATTGTAAAGTGGTGTACACCATCGGGCAAACAACTTTTAAAGAAAAACTGGGCGCAGATTTTTTAAAATTGATCACCATAAACGACAACGTTACAAAAAAAGAACTGGATTTTTTTAAAGATATAAATAATGTGGCAATGTTCAGGGGTGGCGCTGCGTTTGCAGATGCCATAACTTTTGGCGCAGAAAAAGTTGATAAAAAATTAGTGGAAGAGTTTAGTAAAATAAAAGGTAAAAAAACCTTACCGTATAATGCGGAAAGTGATTTAACAGACTATTTACAATTATATAACGATCTTGCTAAATAGGTAAAAAAACCACACCCATTCATTAAAATATTGTTTTTGTGCAAAGAAAATTTTTACGTTTAGTTTTAAGTGTTACCGTATTTTCAATTATTTCATGGAGTTGTACAAAAATAGATACCACACAAGTTGGTGCCGACCTAATACCCGCTGTAGATAATGTACACACATTTGCTGATACCCTTACTGTTAGTGGAACACAGGGCATTTTAACCCCGGATTCTACGAGAATTGGTTTAACTGATCTTCATGTATTGGGAACTATCAGCAATGATCCGCTATTTGGTACAACGGATGCAAATATTTATCTGGAGATGAAGCCGGGATTTTTTCCATATTATTTTGGCAACAATAAAGATTCAATCGGGCAACCATTTGCTCCTGATGGCACTGGTTTTGATTCTGTGGTGCTTTGCCTTTCTTACAAAAAATTTTATGGAGATTCTACAAAACCTCAGCATGTGAGGGTATTGGAATTAGATCCGGCAGAAACAAATTTCAGATTTGATTCTATTTATCAAACCAATTATCAGCCTGCAGTTTCTCCAACAAATGTTCTTGGAGAAGTTACTGTTATACCAACCGATTTAAAAAATTATACTTTTTTGAATAGCAGAAAAGATTCTGCCAATTACCAGATACGTATCCCGTTGAACGTTGCTTTTTTAAATAAAATTATTGCCAACGGCGATTCAAGTGCCAATAAACCTTTTAATTCAGATTCACTTTTTAAAACTGTTTTTAAAGGTTTTGTTATTCAATCAAACGGAAGTGGGGATAACAATGGGTTGTTTTACATTAATCTAACAGACATCAATACACGCCTGGAAATCCATTACCGTCGTAAAAATGGCACACCAATCGATACCGCTCACTCTTCCTGGGCTGTATCAACAGGTACAAGTGTTACAAAATCGGCAACGGCAAATTATATAAACAGAAACAGGGCAGGTTCACAATACGAACATCCAGCGGCAAATGAGTTATTTATCCAGGCAACGCCCGGCACGTATGCCAACCTTAAAATTCCGGGATTAGACACTTTTAAAAATAGCATTATACACCGTGCGGAACTGATACTGGAAGAAATTCCTTCTGCATTAACAGTATTCAACGCACCGGCATTTTTATATGTGGATGTAATTGATACCGGTTCCATGTGGAAATATAAACCATTGCCTTACGATCTTAATCCGTCAACTTTATATAATCCTAACACAAGTGCCCAGCCCTTTTATCCAACCGGCGGAATTGATTATGCTTATTTTGGTGGAAACCAGCTCAGTAAAATTGATCCTTTAACCGGTTTGCAGATGAACTATTATGTATTTAATATAAGCAGGTATGTACAGGATATCATAACAAAGCAAAATATTAATTATGGGCTTCGTGTATCAGCACCTTATAATTTATTGTACTACGGTTATCGTTTGCCCTTCAGCAACAGACTTGCATTTGGAGGTATTAAAATAGGCAATGGCAACAACCCTAATTATAAGTTAAGATTACGGATTGTATACTCTAAAATCTAAAAAAATTGATAAATAATTCAAAGCCTCCCTTATTTTTGGAGGCTTTGTTGTTTAGTGCTACCCACTTATCTTTGCAATTCAAAAATTAAAATTATATGCCTTATTTGTTTACATCAGAGTCCGTAAGTGAAGGACATCCCGATAAAGTAGCGGACCAGATCAGCGATGCGTTGATTGATAATTTCCTAGCATTTGATCCTAACAGTAAAGTGGCCTGCGAAACGTTGGTAACTACCGGCCAGGTAGTACTGGCAGGAGAGGTTAAAAGTAAGGCATATCTTGATGTACAGGAAATAGCACGGGGTGTTATCCGTAAAATTGGTTACACTAAAAGTGAGTACATGTTTGAAGCAAATTCGTGTGGTATTATTTCTGCCATTCATGAGCAATCGGCGGATATTAACCAGGGTGTAGACAGAAAGAAAAAAGAAGAACAGGGAGCAGGCGACCAGGGAATGATGTTTGGGTATGCTACCAGCGAAACAGAAAATTACATGCCACTGGCATTAGATCTTGCACATTTTATTTTGCTGGAATTGGCAGCAGTACGCAGAGAGAATACAGTAATTAAATATTTACGTCCTGATGCCAAAAGCCAGGTTACATTGGAGTATAACGACAATAATCAGCCGGTGCGCATAGACGCAATCGTGGTTTCTACACAGCACGATGATTTTGCCAAAGATGAAACAATGCTGGCAAAAATAAAAAAGGATATTATCAATATTATTATACCAAGGGTAAGAGCCAAATATCCCAAGTACGATCATTTGTTTACCAATAAAATAAAATACCATATTAATCCAACGGGTAAGTTTGTAATTGGTGGTCCTCATGGCGATACGGGTTTAACAGGCCGTAAAATTATTGTAGATACTTATGGTGGTAAAGGCGCTCACGGTGGCGGTGCATTTAGTGGTAAAGATCCAAGTAAGGTTGATAGAAGTGCAGCCTATGCAACAAGACATATAGCCAAAAACCTGGTTGCTGCCGGATTGTGCGACGAAATACTGGTGCAGGTTAGTTACGCAATTGGTGTAGCACAGCCCACCAGCATAAACGTAGTTACTTACGGAACAGCCAAAGTAAATTTAACGGATGGTGAAATTGCAAAAAAAATAATGGCAATGCCCTGCTTTGATATGCGCCCTTATTTTATTGAGAAACGTTTAAAATTGCGTAGTCCTATTTACAGTGAAACTGCAGCCTATGGTCACATGGGTCGTAAAAACGAAGTGGTAGAAAAAATATTTACTTCTCCCTATGGTAAATCAATTAAAATGAAAGTTGAATTATTTACCTGGGAAAAATTAGATGCGGTGAAGGAAGTAAAAAAGGTTTTCGGATTAAAATAAAGTACTTCAATTTCTTTAAAGCAATTTCTCTCAAAACCATAAGTTTCAAAAAGCTTATGGTTTTTTTATCCCTGTCAATAATAATTAATTTTGCATTGTGAAAAATTTCAGACAACAACAACACCGTCCTAAAAAAAACACCCTGGTTATTGGCCGTGAAGCGGTTATTGATGCCATGAAATCAGGTAAACAATTAGAAAGAATTTATCTGCAAACAACGATACATGGACCTGTGATTGATGAAATTCGTTTGTTGGCAGAGCAGAACCTGGTGCCCATTAATAAAGTACCGGTTGAAAAACTGAACGGCTTCAACATCAGTAACCACGAAGGTTGTGTGGCAATGATCAGTAAAATTCAATATCAGAATCTGCAGGATATTATTTCATTTATAGTTGAAAAGGGAGAAGTGCCCTTGTTTTTAATATTGGATGGTATAACAGATATCAGAAATATTGGTGCCATTGCCAGAAGTGCGTTTTGTTTTGGCGTAAATGCTATCATCATTCCGGATAAAGGAGTAGGAGCCTTAAATGAAGATGCAATTTTAACCTCTGCCGGTGCATTGGAAAATATAGCTATTTGCCGTGTAAACAGTTTAATGAAAACAGTGGATGAATTACACCTGAATGGTATAAAAGTTTTTGCGAGTGAAATGACGGCTGCCAAAAAAGTTTTTGAATTAAACTTAAACGAACCCTGTGCCATTGTGATGGGCGGAGAAGAACACGGCGTTTACCAGCCTCTTTTAAAAATTTGCGATGAACAGTTTCAGATACCCATGACTTCAGACTTTGATTCTCTGAACGTATCGGTTGCAACGGGTATAATTTTATACGAAGTGATGAAGCAAAGATACTAGAGGGAACTATTTTACCTGCATGATTGCGTTTGCAATTTATTCAAACCAGGAACCATCTTCTGTTTTGACGGAAGTGGAAACATTTACTTCAATAGTTTTTATTTCTTCCGCAGTAAAATATCGCCACTTCCCCACCGGTAAATTAGCCAGCGTAATGTTCATAATGCGCACCCGTACCAAGGTGTTTACATTGTAGCCCAAAACCTGGCACATCCTTCTTATCTGCCTGTTAAGCCCCTGTACCAAAATGATCCTGAACCTGTTTTTGCCCTCTTGTTTTACAAAACATTTTTTTGTAACCGTGTCTAAAATTTTAACGCCATTACCCATCTTTTGTATAAATTCAGCATTGATGGGTTTATCTACGGTAACCACATATTCTTTTTCGTGGTTATTACCGGCCCGCAATATTTTATTTACAATATCACCATCATTGGTTAAAAATATTAATCCCTCAGAAGGCTTATCCAGCCTGCCTACCGGGAATATCCTGCTTTTGTAATTGATAAATGCTATGATATTGTGTTTGTCTTTAAGATCGGTTGTACAGGTAATGCCAACAGGTTTATTAAAAACCATGTAAACAATTTTATCTTTCATTTTAATGGGTTCCCCATCAATTTCTACCACATCACCCGGCATTACCCGATTGCCTTTAACGGCTATAGTATTATTAATAGTAACCCGTGCCTGGTCAATGTATTTATCGGCCTCTCTCCTGGAACAAAAGCCTGTTTCACTGATGTATTTATTTAAACTTTTATCCATATACGAAAGAGAAATTAAATTACAATAAAGATAGGCAACCAGCGTTTTACTTTTGTTAATACGGGGATGTTTTATCCAATTGCAGGCAGGTAGAAACATAAATAAAATAGTAGCTTTATAATTCTAATCCACTTGGTCCAAAAAATAACGGGCTGTCTTAATAGCCTTGTGTTATGGTGAAAAGGTTTTAATATTAAGGAATGATTATTGTAATTCAACTTGCCCTAACATTTTATCAGTTATAATGAAACAAATCTTTTTTTGCCTTTTACTTTTATTGTCAGTTGTTTTTACCAGGGCCCAGCGCATGCTGGTAACTACTTTTGCAGGAATCAGTAATTACCAGGGCGATCTGCAGGATAAAAAATTTACTTTTAATCAGGCACATTTGGCGGCAGGTATAGGATTGGCATATGAGGTAACTGATCAATTGTATATAATGGCTGGTTTTAAAGCAGGTAAAATAAGTGGCGATGATAAAAAATTGAATAAAAACGCTTCCCGTAATTTAAATTTTTCTTCACCTGTTACAGAGTTCCACGCTGGCCTTGAATATGATTTAATCAATTTGAAGGAGCAGGATTTAACGCCCTATCTTTTTGCGGGACTGGCAATATTTCATTTTAATCCATCTACTTTGGATACGGCCGGCAACAAGGTTTTTCTTCAGCCATTAGGTACAGAAGGTCAGGGATTTTACCATGGACGTAAAAAATATAATCTTACGCAGCTTTCAATTCCATTTGGGGCAGGGGTAAAAATGGCTTTAAATAATAATGTAAGAATTAGTTTTGAAATAGGGCTCAGAAAAACCTTTACTGATTACCTTGATGATGTAAGTACCACGTATGCAGATAAAAATTTACTTCTCTTAAATAACGGCCAGCGTGCTGTAGACATGGCTTTCAGGGGTGGTGAATTAAAAACCGGATTAGTTTATCCAGGTGCAGGCAGTATCAGGGGAAACGCCCAAAGTAAAGACTGGTACTATTTCACAGGTCTTACTGTTGGCTTTAGATTGAATTCAGGCAATAGTGGAAGGAAATTGAAAACCGATTGTCCTGTAAATGTTTATTGATTGTTTTATATGCTGATGAAAACCAATTGATGGTTTTAGTGTTTTACTTTTACACCGAAACCAAACACGATGGCATATAAGTCTTTAGAAACATGTTTACTTGATCTGGAAGCAAACGGGCAACTCGTCCGTATCCGCGAAGAAGTTGATCCATACCTTGAAATGGCTGCCATACATTTACGGGTACATGAAGCTGGTGGCCCGGCATTGTTATTTGAGAATGTTAAAGGAAGCAAGTTTAGGACAGCCAGCAATATTTTTGGCACACTGCAAAGAAGTAAATTCATATTTCGTGATACATTATCATTGGTTCAGCAGTTGATTGAATTAAAAAATGATCCGGTAAAAGCTATTAAAAACCCTCTCAAAAATTTTGCTGCAGGCATGGCTGCTTTAAAAGCATTGCCGTTAAAAAACCCTTCCAATAAACCAGTATTATTTCAGCAAATACAAATAGAAAATATACCTCAGGTTCATCATTGGCCAATGGATGGCGGTGCATTTGTAACCCTTCCCCAGGTGTATACAGAAGATATTGATGAGCCCGGAATTATGCATGCCAACCTGGGTATGTACCGTATACAGCTTTCGGGAAATGAGTATAGGATGAACAAAGAAATTGGCCTGCATTACCAGTTGCACCGTGGCATTGGTGTTCACCAAACAAAAGCCAATAATAAAGGCCAGCCTTTAAAAGTAAGTGTTTTTGCAGGGGGTCCTCCGGCACATAGTGTGGCGGCTGTTATGCCGCTGCCGGAAGGCATTAGCGAAATGACTTTTGCCGGCGTGCTCGGTGGAAGAAGATTTCGGTATACTTACGTAGACGGTTTTTGCGTAAGCACCGATGCCGATTTTGTGATTACCGGCGAAGTGTATCCGGGAGAAAATAAACCCGAAGGGCCTTTCGGTGATCACCTTGGTTATTACAGTCTGCGGCATAATTTTCCGCTAATGAAAGTGCATAAAGTATTTGCAAAAAAAAATGCCATCTGGCCATTTACAGTAGTAGGACGTCCACCGCAGGAAGACACCAGTTTTGGACAACTGATACATGAATTAACCGGAGCTGCAGTGCAGGCTGAAATTCCTGGTTTAAAAGAAGTACATGCTGTGGATGCGGCAGGGGTGCATCCGTTGCTGTTAGCGATAGGAAGCGAACGGTATACGCCCTATACACCCACAAAGCAACCAGCAGAAATATTAACCATCGCCAACCATATTTTGGGTACCGGACAGTTGAGCCTGGCCAAATTTTTATTTATCACCGCAGATGATAGTAACAAACTTACCACAGCTAATATTCAATTGTACCTGCAGTATATTTTACAACGGATAAATCTTTTAAGGGATATCCATTTTTATACCAACACTACCATTGACACATTGGATTATTCCGGCACTTCTATAAACTTGGGAAGTAAAGTAGTAGTAGCTGCTTATGGAGAAACTATCCGTTCACTGGCAACAGAAGTGCCGGCTTGTTTACAACACCTGCAATATTTTGAGGAGCCTGAAATAGTGATGCCGGGAGTAATTGCATTAAAAGTAACACCTTTTCAATCGTACTCAACTGCTATTAAAGAGATAGATATTTTAAACAACCTACTGCAAAGTAAAATCGATGAATTACAAACAGTTCCAGTGCTGGTTATTTGTGATGATGCGGCGTTTGTAAGTGAAACGCTTCGAAATTTTTTGTGGGTTACATTCACCCGTTGCAATCCATCGCATGATATTTATGGTATAGAAAGCAGCACCATCAACAAACATTGGGGATGCAAAGGACCGCTGGTATTTGATGCCAGGATAAAGCCACATCATGCACCACCAGTTATGACCGATGCAGCAACAGAAAAAAAAATTGATAAATTTTTTAACAAAGGGGGAAGCCTGTATTCCATCCTGCCCTGATAAATGATATACACATGAAACTGATAAAAACGTTTGGGCTGGTGATATTTTTTTATTCCTGCCATGCCCAAAGTGACTCTTCAAAATTACTGCTCAATAAAGATGACAACAGTTTGTTATGGCAGGTAAGCGGTAAGGGATTGAAGCAGCCATCATATCTGTTTGGTACTTTTCATTTGATGTGTAAAAATGATATTCATTTCAGCAATCAGCTAACAACTGCCGTTAACCGTGCAGATAAAGTTTACATGGAAATAGATATGGATGACCCTGCAACAATCCTTGGTGGTATGATGCTGATGACAATGAAAGATGGAAAAACACTACAGCAATTGTACAGCGATGCAGACTATAAAAAAATACGGCAGTATTTTACTGATTCACTTAAAACGCCTCTATCCTTTATTGTAAGAATGAAACCTTTTTTTCTGGAAGCGCTGTTGTATCCCAAAATGATGCCCTGCAAATTGATTTCGGGAGTGGAGGAAGAATTAATGAAAGTAGCGAAAACACAAAAGAAAGAAATAAAGGGACTGGAAACTATGGAATTTCAGGCTGGTGTATTTGACAGTATTCCTTACGAAGAACAGGCAAAGGAATTATTACAGTCTATTGACAGCATGGCATCCAATAAAAAATCTTTTAATACTATGATGCAGGTGTATAAAAATCAGCAGATTAATGAAATAGAAAACCTGTTTAGCAAAAGCGAATCCGGCATGGAAAATCACCAGGATCTTTTATTAAACAACCGCAATAAAAACTGGGTAGTTCAGTTAAAAAGCATCATGAAAACAAACCCTGTTTTTGTTGCAGTGGGGGCAGGTCACTTAGTAGGAAAACAGGGGCTTATAGCCTTATTGCGCAAAGAAGGATATATGGTACAACCCTTGCTGAATCAATAAAATACCTCTTCTGAAAGGTGTTATTGTACAATATATCTCTAACAAAAAAGCCGCTAAAATAAGCGGCTTTCTATCAATAAATATTATTATCTCTTATACCAGGAAATGAAATTTAAAACTGTTCCAGCTTGTTGAAAAAGAAGTCGCCTTCAATCAACGCATTAGAATTACTATCACTTCCGTGAACAGCATTTTCACCGATAGAAGCTGCGTATAATTTACGGATGGTACCTTCCGCAGCCTGTGCAGGATTGGTTGCGCCAATCAGGGTTCTAAAATCTTCCACTGCATTTTGTTTTTCCAGGATGGCTGCTACTACAGGGCCACTGCTCATAAACTCCACCAGTTCACTATAAAAAGGCCTTTCCCTGTGTACTGCATAAAATTCTCCTGCTTTTTCAGCAGAGAGATGTAGCATTTTTAACGCTGCAATTTTAAAACCGGCACTGTTTATTTGTGCTAAAATTGCCCCGGTATGCCCTTTCCTTGTTGCATCCGGTTTAATTATTGTAAATGTTTTGTTACCCATGTTTTTATTTTGAGGCGCAAAGATAGAAGGTTTTTCGGTTTATTGAGTTCATATTCGGGTAAATAAAATAGCTGCCTTTTTATAAAAAAAAGTTAGCAAAACGATAAACTGCTTGTATACTAAAAACAGAAAATGGAAAACTAAAAACTTTCAATTACTTTTGCGCCGCTTTATGCAGTCACTTGAACAAATATTTTCATTATTGTTGCAGCCCCGCAAAGTTGTAATAACCACTCACCAGAAACCGGATGGCGATGCCATGGGTTCTTCATTGGGCTTGTATAATTTTTTAATACAATTTGGCCATAGTGTTACAGTCATATCGCCTACTAACTGGGCCAGCTTTTTAAACTGGATGCCTGGTACAAAGCAGGTGCTCGATTATGAACGGCAAACAGAAGAAGCTGATAAGGCCATTGATGCAGCAGATTGGATTTTTTGTCTTGATTTTAATACCCTTAACCGTACCAAACGGATGGAGCAAAAACTGGAAAATGCAACTGCACAAAGAATTCTCATTGATCATCACCAGGAACCACAGACAGATAAATTTGCTTATGGAGTAAGCGATACCACCAAAAGCAGTACCTGCGAAATGGTATACGATTTTATTGAGGACAGTGGTTATGATGATAAAATAAATATGGAAATAGCAGAATGTATATATGCTGGTGTGATGACAGATACCGGGTCTTTTCGCTTTCCGGCTACCAGTGCCAATGTGCACAGAATGGTGGCCAATCTTAAAGACAAAGGGCTGAGGCAAGGACCGGTTCATGAAGCGTTGTATGATAATTTTCTGGAGAATCGTTTTCGTTTTCTCGGCAATGTTTTGTTAAACAGGATGGAGATATTTTACGAGTACAATACAGCGCTGATAGCTATTCCGCAGGCTGACCTTATTAAATACAATATTAAAACCGGGGATACAGAAGGGTTGGTAAATTATCCTTTAAGCATACAAGGAATAAAATTAGCCGCCATTATTATCGACAGGGGAGAGGAGCGTAAAATCTCTTTTAGAAGCAAGGGAGGTTTTGATGTAAATACTTTTGCCCGCACCTATTTTAACGGAGGCGGCCATTTTAATGCAGCAGGCGGACAAAGCAAAGAATCACTCGATGAAGTAGTGGCATTGTTTAGTAAAGCCATGACAGAAAATAAAAATCAATTAAGTAATTATCAATTTTAAACACAAAAAAACATGAAGCAATTTTTTTATTTAGCGGTAGTATCAACTATATTACTGGTCAGTTGTAACGGGGGCGGGTCTTTTAAGAAAGGCGAAAAAGGAATGGAATATAAAATCATTTCGGCCGCTGGTAGTGGTAAAACATTGCAAAACGGAAACTTTTTTGAAATACAATTTCAACAAACATATAAAGGTGCTGATAAAGACACCGTATTGTATGATTCAAGAAAAACTACTAATCAGATAGCTTCGATGGATTCTGCCGGTATGCCTCCTGCTTATTACAAAATATTCGGCCAGGTAAAAAAAGGCGATAGTATCATTGTAAAACAATTGGTAGATAGTGTTATGAAAGAAGGTGGCAACACACCACCTTTTATGAAAAAAGGTGGTCACCTGATAGCCTACTACAAAATTGTAAATATTTATTCCAATAAAG
>NZ_JACMOO010000332.1 GCF_014377975.1 Ferruginibacter sp. | reverse complement strand
TATCTTTCGCAATACCGCAACCGTTGTCAAAACTTACGTTAACACATAATCGATATCCGATACTGGCGTAGCCATTGGCTGCAACGATTGCGCATTGCCAGGCGTAACAGGTGCCTGCCAGGCATAAAGGTATACGGCACAAGGGAGTGACACAACAATGCCGCCATGAAAAACAAATGCCTGTACCCCAACCTCTCCTTCTAAAAATATTTTTGTACCTCTATTTGTAAAATATGGCCGCCCGGCTGTAACTTGTTTATTGCAAACAGGTATGCGATTTGTTACTGTAACCGCAGCAATACTACAATTTAAACACTTTTTATTATGGAATACAGATCATTAAACGATTCAATACTTAAACTATCTGCCATCACCTTTGGAGCTTGGGCTGCAGGGGGTTGGATGTGGGGAAAAACTGACCGCAACGATGCCATTGAAGCAATAAGGGCTTCTTATGATGAAGGTGTTACTTCCATTGATACAGCCCCTGTTTACGGACAGGGTAGTAGCGAACAGATTGTAGGCGAAGCCATCAAAGGGATTCCCCGTGACAAAGTGCAGATACTTACAAAATTTGGTATGCGGTGGGATCTGACGAAAGGAAACCTCGCATTTAAAAGTAAAAACAACGATGGCAAAGACATTGACATTTACAAATATGCGGGCAAGGAAAGCATCATTGAAGAATGCAATAACAGCTTGCAAAGGCTGGGCACAGACTACATTGATTTGTATCAGATTCACTGGCCGGATATCACCACTCCTATCGATGAAACCATGGATGCAGTTGCTGAATTAATTCAGCAAGGCAAAGTACTGCATGCCGGTGTTTGTAATTATAATACCGCACAAATGCAGGAAGCTGAACAAACAATTCACCTGGTAAGTAACCAGGTTCCCTTTAGCATGGTAAACCGTGGAATAGAAGAAAAAACGATTCCCTATTCAGTTGCACATAACAAATCAATCCTTGCATACAGCCCTATGGAACGGGGATTACTGACAGGAAAAATGACACCAGGTTATAAATTTGCAGAAGGTGATCACAGGGCCAGCAACAAATTTTTTACTGATGAAAGCATTTTAAAGACCAATGCATTTTTACAAAAAATAAAACCATTAGCTGATAGTAAAAACGCCACATTGGCACAACTGGTTATACGGTGGACTTTGCAAAGACCAGGCATTACAATTGCTCTGGTGGGCTCAAGAAATAAAGAGCAGGCCGTACAAAATGCAAAAGCAATGAACGTATTGCTTACGCCGGATGAGATTAATTTTATAAATGAACAACTCAAAACGTTGTAAAAATTAGCAAATGGAATTTAGGCAACTGGGAAATACGGGCATACGGGTAGCACCATTTACATTGGGTGGTAACGTTTTTGGATGGACGATTGAGGAAGCAACTTCTTATGAAATTTTAGATAGTTTTAGCCGTTCAGGTTTTAACCTGGTTGATACAGCAGACGTTTACTCTCGCTGGAAGCGTGGCAATAGCGGAGGAGAATCGGAGAGGATTATTGGCGACTGGATGAAGCTACGTGGCAACCGCAGCAACATGATTATTGCCACCAAGGTTGGATCGGATATGGGAATTGGCAAAAAAAGTCTGGCAAAAAAATATATCTTACAAGCTGCTGAATCATCTTTAAAAAGACTACAGACAGACTATATTGATCTGTATCAAACCCATTGGGATGATCCGGATACGCCCATGGAAGAAACGTTGGAAGCTTACCAGCAATTGATACAGGAAGGCAAAGTGAGATTTATCGGCGCATCAAATTTATCTCCGGAAAGATTAAAGACATCACTGCAGCTCAGTAAAGAAAAAGGGTATCCCGCGTATCAGACTTTTCAGCCCTTGTATAACCTGGTAGAACGGGAGGCATTTGAAAAAGAATTAGAATCAATCTGTATCAGCAACCACCTCGCCGTGATCAACTATTATTCGTTGGCGGCGGGTTTTCTTACGGGCAAATACCGTGGGGAAGGTGACCTGTCTAAGAGCGCCCGGGGAGGCGGTGCAAAAAAATACCTGAATGAGAAGGGCTTTAAAGTACTGGCGGCGCTTGATGCCATAGCGGAAGAACACAATAGTACGCCTGCTGGTGTAACAATTGCCTGGCTGCTGGCAAGACCCTCTGTTACTGCTCCCATAGCAAGTGCTACAAACATGCAACAATTAAAATTTTTGATGGACGGCGTACTGCTTAAACTTACCAGCGAAAATATTGACCTGTTGAATAATGTGAGTGCGTGGAGATAATATTTTTTTTAATGGCTAACAACTTCTTCTTTCACCCGTTCAATATTTAAAATCCTCATTTGATATTTAAAATATTGACCTTCATGAACATTGTTTTGTATGCGCCTTATAACTTCCATTCCGTTTATCACTTTTCCAAAAGTAGCAAAACCAAGTCTGTCAAATGATTGTTTGGCATCAAACTGTGTCTGATCGCCGATGCAGATAAAAAACTCGGTACTGGCCGTACCAGGATTATTCCTGGCTAAAGAAATGGCACCATCTGTATGCGATAAATGTGTTTTACTGGTAGGTTCATGTGCAATACCTGGCAGGCGTACCAGTAAAGATGGATTACTTACAAAAATACCTCCCTGTATCAGGCCTGTATTATTTTCTGGTGGAACATTTTCGTTGCTTAATAAGCGGTAGAAGGAACTGTTTTTATAAAATCCAGAATCTACGTACGATAAAAAAGCCGCTACTGTTTGCGGAGCATTCTCAGGAAACAACTCTATTTCC
>NZ_JACMOO010000331.1 GCF_014377975.1 Ferruginibacter sp. | reverse complement strand
GTGCCTTTTATTTGTTTATTATTTTTTTAAAATTCCTGCGCCAGGGTGACCTAAGTTATCTTCTCCATTTATATTTCTGTTGCTCCATGGTACGGGGCTCAACATTAGCTTTTAGCTTTTTTGTGGTTATCTTCAGCAAAGGTTTGTTCATCGGCATTTGTATAATGCCTGACAAGCATCTATTCCCTTACTTCGTCAAACATCGAACTTTGCATCTGGGCATACTGGAGACCATGTAAATTATGACAGATAAACAAATAGAAAAAGTAATAGCCAAGATTGAAAAGTATAAGAAAGCATTAGCTGCCGACAAAAAATATTGGGATGGACAATATCGCGATGGACAAGGAATTCGATATATAATTCCAGAACAGTTTATCAAAATCAGGGACTACAAAGGTGGACTGAGATACCTGAATTGGTTTGACAAAAATTTTTCAGACGACAGCGGTTATCCGATATTTTTATTTGAGTGGACTTTTATCTTATTCAAGTGTGACAAGTTATTAGATGCAGAACAAAAGGCGCATAGAACATTCTTTTCAAATACTTTTTTGTTTGACATATTTTTAGAAAAAGAACCTTTGCCACTTGACAAGAATGAAAGTTTAAATTGGGAGTATCAGTCATTAGTTGAAAATTTTGCTTACACAAATAAGGACACAGAATTTATTGAATTTGCAGGTTGGGTAGCGAAGACTTTGAGCAGTAGAGAATTTTTAGAAAAGGCAAATGAATTTATAGAAATTGAACAACAACTTAAAAACGAACCGGTTGGACAAAGACGAACTGAACTTGTGAATCGTTCATCAAAGATTAAATACGGATAGACAGAAAACTATAGCAGGCAGTAGTGGAAGCAAGAGGAGTTTTACCCCAAGCTCCTCACAGAACGTACAGGAACTTCCCGATTGATACATCTCACCGGAAAAATATTTTCAATTAAAAGTTAAGACTTCTATTTCTCGCATATTTATCGCTACAAGGTTTTCGCCCACAACGAAATTAATTTTTAAATACACCAAATAAATTTATATCCGGTAATTTAAAGTTTATAAAATCTATTAATTTCGCCTCTATGTATCTATTTTCAAACCCACAAATTGTTATTGCAACACCGGCGGATGTTACAGCCATTACAGCCTTGCTGAACAGTGCTTACCGCGGAGAAACTTCCCGGCAGGGCTGGACAACCGAAGCTGATCTTATTGGCGGTAATGTACGTACTGACGAAAATAATCTGCAACAAGTAATGGACATACCAGGTAGTATAATTCTAAAATATATCAATGACGAACAGCACATTGTTGGCTGCGTAAACCTGCAGCAAAAAAGTGCAAAAGTTTATCTGGGCATGTTTAGCGTATCGCCTCATTTGCAGGGCTTTGGTATTGGCAAACAAATATTAAAAGCTGCGGAAGAATACGCATTGCATTTAAATTGCCCGGCCATTTTTATGAGTGTAATTACACAGCGTGCAGAACTAATAAATTGGTACCAGCGATATGGGTACAAGGATACCGGCGAGCGGATACCGTTTAAGGAAGATGGGCTAACTGGCAACCACCTGCAACGGCTGGAATTTATGGTGCTGGAGAAAATACTGCAGCCTGCGTAAACCCACAATTGCACCGTTGATTGGTTAGTTGAAATTACTTTGGAGGTAGTCATTAAAAAATTCCACCACGGCCCCTATTTTGGCCAGGTTAAAGCATTTTAGAATAACTATGACAAAGAATGAAATACTTAAATTATACTATTTTATTTGTTTTGGAGTTTTATTTATAATATTAAAACTCCAGTATTTTGAAAAAAGCCTTTGGCATTATTGTTCTATGTGCAGCAGTATGTTCCTGTACAAAAAATAACAATGAAATTATTATTAATAAGCTAACACCGCAGGGTAATTTTAAAACATATACCATTAGCGCCGGCCAGCATTCGTGTAGTGACAATGTATTTATTCCGACATCCCTAAACGAATTAAAATTTAAAGTAAAGTTTGATAGTGCGGCTATTTATTCAACCGCAGATCCGCAAAACCAAAGTGACATAAACAAGCTGTATGGTTTTGCGGATAATAATGCTTTTCACCAACAGTATAGTGCAAGATTTGGCTGGCGATGGGGTAACAATGCATTGCGTTTATTTGGTTATGTATATAACAATGGCGTAAGAAAATACAAAGAACTGACAACTATTGACATAGGTAAAGAGCATATTTGCAGTATACTGATTACACCTGCCAGTTATATTTTTTCCGTTAATGGCAATATAGATTCTTTACCAAGATTATCGGTAACACCTAAGGCTGAAGGGTATAAACTATATCCCTATTTTGGTGGGGAAGAAGTTGCACCACACAAAGTAGCCATATTCATAAAAGATTTGTAGGTGCTGCATTCTTTAATTTACTCTATCTCTTTATTATAGTGGACGTGCAGTTATACTACTACGTAAGATTTATTATAGGATTAAGAACCCGATTTTTTGAAAAATGAATATTAAGAAGCTTAGATGCATCTGGTGGAATTCTAAAAGCATGGGTCAGCAATATTGCCGGTAAAAATGATACGGCAAAGTTCATCGGAGCTTTTACAGGCTTTTATATTTACACTATATTGAAAAGTTCCTGTCAGGCCTTATTGGACTTGAGTGTAAGGCTGGTACAATATTTATCGTTACCCTAATTGCAACAATTGTTATGATGGCGTATTTTATATTTGCAATTAAGGTAACGACAATAAAATCTGTTTTTCTGGTTGCGGTCTATTCTTTGATACCTCCCACCGGGAATGGTAGATGGCGGGGGATGAACCAATAATTACGAAACCCAAATAAGTGCTTAAATCTTTATAAAAATCTTTTTCTTAAACATCCAATACAATATCAACCATATAAAAAACAACACAATCATACCTTTTACAAGGGTAGCATACGGCGCACCAAAAATCTGGTCGTAGGTTGGGCCCAGATGAATGTACAGTGAACCGGCAATAAATGACCTGATACCGCCGTCGGCTATACAATAGGCTGCAATTGAATTGGCGCCGATCACCATCAAAAAGAAAGACCATTTCTTTTTATTCGCCACATCTACTATGCCATAAAAAAAGGCTAAGAATAAACAACAAATGCCGCCGCTGAATATTGTCCAGGCCGGCGTCCAGATGCGTTTTACAATGGGATTGATTCCTGTAAAATGCAACACAACTCCTGTCAATATCAAAGCGACGCCCATGGTAATAAAAAACTTCAATTTGTCCTTTTGTGCGCTGTTCTCTTTTAATACTTTGCCCGCAAATAAGCCTAAAATCATAGTGCCCAGGGTGGGGATAAAACTAAGCGTTGCATAGCCGCCACCATTGTTTAAAAATGGACTTTCCCTGGGAAATAGATTTAAAAACCATTTATCAAAAGCCCAGGCAAGGTTGGTGTTTTTGTTCCAGTGTGCAGCAAAGCCATGAAGGTTGTGCTCCCAGTTGGATACAACGCCTGCGGAAGCATAATTAAAGTCAGTACCGGGCAACGGATACAATGCAAATGCCAGCCAGTAACCCACCAAAATGATGACCAATGCAGCTATCTGGATACGTTGCGAACAATAGGAAAGCAATACCAAAAAAGTATAGCCCAAACCAATCTGTGTAAGGGTATCTTCAAAAGTAAAGTAGGTTTGCGTGTCTGACATGGATCGCAAAAAAATTCCCAGAAATATTAGAATTAAAGACCGTTTGATGGTATGAAAAATAACTTTATTGAAAGAAGCGCCTTTGCTTTTGCGACTTGCAATTGAATAGGGCAATACTACGCCTACTAAAAAGGTAAAGGAAGGTTGAATCATATCGTGCAAGGCAAGCCATGTCCATTCCACATGACTCTGATTGTATGCCAGAAAGCCCCAGAAGGAACTGCCAGGTAATTGTTTTGACACAGCATCGAAAGAAAGTATTTCACCCATCATCAGCAGCATCACAAAACCCCTGTACACATCCACCGAAGCAATCCTGCTAACAGGCATCGGTGGATTTATTACCGCTGCCGCGGCAACGCTTTTTTCTGCGGTGGTTTGTGCTTCATTGGAAAAAAGGCGGCTCATAGTTTATTTTGTTTTGAATGATTTAAAATCTTATTACCATTGATGCTGTAAATTTTTCTTAATGTAGCATCATTTAGGTTCAATCCATATAAAGCCCAGTGATAACTAAACAACTGGTGATCATAAAAGTGTTCATCGGCCGTTTCAAGTATGCGAAACGTTGTCTGATACATTTCCTTGTCGAAACCCATATCAGTTCCATAAACAATTTTATCGGCATACTTTTCAAAAAAAGCCCTGGTGTATCCCGGTATTGGTGCAAATTCTCCAAACCGTGCTGCAATATCTGCATACAGGTTTGGATACAAATCAAACAGTCTTCCCAACATACTCAGGTCGGAATTGGTATTGGCCAGATGACAGGCAATAAATATTGTTTTAGGATTATTTTTTACGGCATTCTCCAGCGTTTTTATCAATGCATCATGCGTTAAAATTCCAGGCTTAGTCATATCTACCTGCCAGGTGGCAGCATTCATTAAACCGTCATTGGTGGCGTCGGGCTTTTCATACATCCACTGGTCTTCTGCAACGTGAATGCTAACCGGCATTTTTAATTCAGCACATTTTTCAAGTAAGGGTTTCATAGCAGGGTCATCAATGTGTAAGCCATATCCTGCCACTGGCAGCGAGTACAATTCACCCAACCCTTTGTCACCCAATTCACCTACACCGGTAGCCCCTTTTCTATAGCATCTTTCCAGTTCCGCTACTGCATGTTTTTCCCATCCCGGCTTTTCGTGGCCGGTGTAATCAAAACCACACCACACTTCAAACCTGTTTTTATAACGGCCATATTTCTCTACCAGTGAATCGAAACGGGCTCCGGTAGAATAGGTCAGGATCAACGTTTTTGCAATATTCATTTCGTCCATCCTTTTCACCCACACATCCACCTCCACATCTGTTTTCGGATAATCGTGCGAATGAAAATCTATTACCGGGTATTTTGCTTTTACAATATTGGTTTGCGGAATTTTATAAATGGATACAGGCCTGAAATCTTTCAGTTTGATGGTATCAATCTCTGTATTTTTTATTTGACAAAAAACATTCAGGCAGCTGGCATTCCCTAATAGCAACAGTAACAGGCGAACAAAAATTGGCTTACCCATATTTGATATTTTTATTGAGTTATAACAATTAAGAAGCTTTATAAAACAAAGTTTTCTTTATTCTTTCTGAACTGGCGAAAATACCAGGACCTTAACTGCGGCGAACGAAGTTGCCCTCAGTCAATTTTACACAATCCGCTTTTCCTCTTAAAAATCAATATTCATCTGTAAGTGAAAATGAAGGCTTACGGTACATCCATTGGCCGCTGGTAAAATCAGGAAACTCCACCGTTTGGTTTCCCAATTCAATGGATTGTTCGCTTAAAGGAGTAATGGCGCTGTAAGCTGCTGCATCATACACATCCATCGGTGTTGGTTCGTTTCGTTTGATGGCTTCTACAAATCCATGAATTACAAAAAAATCCATTCCCCCATGGCCGGCTCCTTTCGTTTCCTTACTCCATCTTTTCCAAAGCGGATGATCGTATTTGTCCAGCCATTCCTGCGCATTATCCCAGCTATCATTTTTGGCTGATTTTTCCTGGATATAAATACTGTTGTTAACATCCATCCATAAACCTTCTGTACCCTGAACCCTGAAACCAAGTGAGTAAGGGCGTGGCGAATAAGTATCGTGTTGTAACAAAATAGTTTCTCCATTAGCACAGTTGATAGAAGTAGTGATTACATCGCCGGTTTTAAATTTAACCTTCGCATTGGGATGATCATTACCGCCCACTTTTACCACATAATTGTGTAGCCCTCTCGCCTTGGATGAAAAAGAACAAAGTGATACAAAGCGGTTGCCATGATTGATATCAACATATTGGGCAATTGGGCCAATACCATGGGTAGGATACAGATCGCCATTGCGATGCACAGAATGTTCTGTACGCCAATGCGCTTCTGAAAAAGCTCTTTCACCAAACTCAATGCCATGGCCATAAGTATGCACACCGTCATTGAATAATACTTCTCTTAAATCGTGCTGGTAACCTCCCTGCAAATGAATTAATTCACCAAACAATCCCTGCCTAACCATATTTAAAATAGCCATCACATCTCTGCGGTAACAAACGTTTTCCAGCATCATTACATGCGCATTATTTTTTTCGGTGGCTTTTACAACATCCCAGTGATCCTGTAAAGTAATTCCCAGAATTACTTCTGTTGCTACATATTTAATACCGGCATCCAGCGCACCCAATATCATCGGCTTATGCCATTCCCACGGTGTAACAATCAACACACCATCCAGTTTTTCCTGCTGCAGCAATTTTTGCCAGGCAGAATTATCTCCTGTATATATTTTGGGCATTTTTTTGCCACTCTTCTGTATCATTTCCTTCGCCGTTGTTAATACCCGGTCATCCACATCACAAATGGCCACCAGTTCCACGTCTTCTCTTCTCAGCAATAAATCCAGGTGGTTACTTCCCCTTGCTCCAACACCGATGATAGCGAGTTTTACCTTTTGTAAATTAATACCTGCTGCAAAAATATCTGTTGACGGAAACAATGAAAATGATACACCTGCCAGCGCACTTTTTTTAATAAAATCTTTTCGGTTCATAATTGTTTGTTTGTGATGAAAAACTAGGTTGAATATAAGAGCTTTTATAAAATCGTGAACATGCAAACGATTGTTTAAAATGTTAACTGGATGAACTGAAATAATCTGCCAAGATTAAAAAAGCATCCTCTTATCCAAATTATGTTACAAACTGCTTTCTCATTTTTCTGATAAAAAAAAGAAAAATAAAAACAGTACAAAAAGCTACACAATTTCAATACCTGCATAAAATGAAATTAGCTGGAGTGGCAAAATATAACCAGGCCTAAGTGCGATTGTATATTAGCAGCACATTTTTTGCGATAGAACTGATGCTATCATTTTAGTTTCGAAAAAATAAAATTGCCCACACTTCGTCCTTCCACTTTTCCTTTTTCAATAGCGTTGATAAAATGAATTCCTCCATAAAACCTGCTGATGCTTGCCTGGTCTGCTGCATCGTAAAAAGATTTAAAGTTTCTTGTTGGGCGTCCAAAAGGAACTTCGTTGGAATCTGTAAATGCATAATTTTCTCCCACCATTTTTGTAAGAATGGTTGAGGCACTGGACGAGGCCACACTGTGTGCACTCGGGTATTCAGGAAATGAAGGCGTTTGTATCAGCGGCAACCAATCTTTATCGATGTAATTATTAATAAAAGTTTCGGGCCTGATATAATTGTACATATACTTCGCTTCCCAGCAGGAAATAAATCCATCTGCAATTGCAATAGCAGTGGTAGAAATCAGGGAGGCCGTTTTCATGGGATTAAACTTTTCTTTTTCAGCAACGGAACAGGCGATAAATATCCAGTGGCCCGGTGGTGAATTTTTTTGTTGAAAAAATGTAACATGCCCGTTGGTAACAGAAGTGTTAGGGTTGTCATCCCAGTACCATGCCGTGGCAGAATCACCTTGTTTTGAGTTCTTTACTCCCTCATATACCTGGTAAGCCTCTTTATAAAATGCTGAACCTTTGGTTGTATCATATTTTGTTGGCGGCGGGGGACGAAACTGTGCTGCAGAATCCAGTACAAAGAGTCTTAAAGTTTTCCAGTTGGTTTCAATGGCATCAATGTAGTTGGGAGGCGTTGGTTGATACCTGCCCGCCTCTTTTGTTACAATGTAGGCCGTCATTGAGTTTCGTTGCAGGTAACCATCCTGTGCTGCCCACGCCAGAATATGATTGCCCACCTGGCGGCCGTAAGCAATGGAGCTATCCAACAAGGCCTTGTTTACATTCAGACTATCCAGTTGCTTTAAAAAATCCTTCTCCATGGTTACTACAAGACCACCACTAAAAACCATTTTTTGAGCAACGGTTGTAAAAGCAATGATGCTGGAAACAGGGTAACAATATTGCTTGCCTTGCGCAGGAGCCGGTAATGTTGTAAGATCATGTAACCTGCCCGCATAAGAAGGATAATTATATTGAGAACGCAAAGCTTCATAGGCAGCAATATTAGTATATGCATATATTCTGCTGCACACAGCCGGGCTAAAAATATCCTGAATAATTACCTGCGTAAGTTTGCCATTCCATTCAGGCAATTTGTTTTCATAAAATTTATTCAGTGCTTCCGGACTTGTTTGTTGCCGGCATGCCGGTAAAAAAATCACAACAAAATATCCTGCAACAATTAGTATTCGTTTCCTCATAATAGCTACTTTAAAATTTGTTCTCTTTTAATTCCTTTATTATCTACCAGTGTTATATGTACCACCTCTTTACTCACTATTAGTTTCCTGGATGTTTGAGACAGGTAGTTGCTGCCATAATAAAGTTCCTGCTTGTAAGATTGTCCGTTCTTTTTTTGAATGATGGCGTACACATCCGTATTCTTTATCGGAATAATGATCATGCCTTTCGTCTGCATTTGATATGCTTTCAGCTCACTATTATTATTTCCAGTCAAAATAACGGCAGTACCATTTGCTGCTTCAATCTGGGCAAGACTTTTTACATCATTGTCTGCATTAAAACCTGTTGCTGCACTTTTTACTGCAGTAAAATTTCCTTTACCATCACCTGTCAGTAACAATCCCTGCAAAGCATCGTACCTGCCTGTAGATGCTTCGGTACTGTATGAATTACCCGCCATTAAAATATCCAGGTTTCCATCCTTGTTATAATCGCCGGTAAGCATTGCAAAAACCGGCGCAAACTGTGCCTCCACCGGCAGGGCAGTCCGCACAAATTTTCCGTTACCCTTATTCTCCAAATAACTGCTTTCAAAGCATTCTGATTTTACGACATAGGCATCTTTAATTTCTTCAGGCAAAAAAGATGCTTCGAAAGTTACGGAGGCATAATCCTGATAGGAAGGAAAACGTCCCCGCATGGAATTGATTTGTTTTATCATCTCATCCCTGGTGGGATAAATATAATTTTTACCATTCACATAATAACACATCACCGGATCTATTAAGCCATTTTTATCATAATCTTTTGCGTAAATACAAAGTGGTTCTTTTACAGAAGCCTTGTGCCTGCTGTTTAAACCGAGGTTCCCTATCACATAGTCTATATCTCCATCGTTATCAAAATCTCCCGCCACTATACTATTCCACCAGCCTTTGGAGTTATCAATGGTATATGGTGGTGCAAAGTTTTTACCCATATTATTTTTTATAAAAGTAATGGGCATAAATTCACCGGTAATGATCAGATCACTCCAGCCATCATTATCATAATCTGTCCACAGTGCTGAAGTCACCATACCTATGTCCGCCAGTTTCGGACAAACTTCTTTTGTTACATCTGTAAATTTTATTTTTCCCGGAGTTCCGTCATTGCGCAACAAGTAACTTCTACCGGGTAATGGATAACTGCCTGGCGATATCCGCCCGCCGATAAAAAGATCCAGATCACCATCATGGTCATAATCGCATGCTATTACGCAGGAACCACTTGCTTTTAAACCCGGCAGCGCACCAATCACTTTTTTAAAATTGCCCTTGCCATCATTTTCAAAAAATTCATCCTGGTATGCTGCCGAATTGATGGGGCTTTCTGACCCGCCGCCTACGATATATAAATCCAGATCGTTGTCATTGTCTGCATCAAATAATAACACACCCATATTATCCGACAAAGTATTTGCTGGCAATGGGTGTTTTATAAAACTGCCGTCTTTATTTTGGAAGAAAAAACTTCCGTTTGATGCTGCAGTTCCCCCGATAAAAAAATCTTCCAGTCCATCACCATTCACATCTCCTACGGCTATACCCGGACCGTTTTTTGAAAACTGGTGCGGCAATAAAGGCTGCACTTTAAAATCATCAAAATCGGGTTCTTTGTGTTGATAGTTTAAACCCTTTGCGCCGGTAATTTCTGTAAATAAATGTGTTGTATATTTTATATTTTTTATAGAAGAAGATGGCGTTACGGTTGCATGGGCAATATCAAGTTTTAAAGCATTGTTTGTTTTTACATTGTATAAAATCTGCTTACTGCCATCGGGCCATACTATTTTTAAACTGTCTATTGAAGTATGCGTTCCTACACCAAAATGAATGATGGGTTGTACCGAAGATTCATATCCACGATAAGGATAAAATTCCTGGAACTGCATTTTACCACTTGTATATATCCATACTTTTGAACCGATGCCCTGCAGATTAGGCTTCCTTCCTTTTAATGAAATATTCAAAAAATTATTTTTGTTAATTTCATTGCTGTTGTTTTTATACACTCTCGCCTCTTCATTAAAACAGTTAATAATCAAATCAAGGTCACCATCATTGTCGAGGTCAGCATAGCATGCTCCGTTAGAAAAACCCTTTTGCGTAAACCCCCAATCATCTGACCGTTTGGTAAAAGTAAGGTCGTTGTTATTTTCAAAAAGATAATTTTGCATCGGTACTTTTTCCAGGTTCTTTATTGCTTTTAACTTCTCTTCCCGTTTTGCATCCTGGTTGCCCATTGGGTTATGCATACGTGCCTGATAATTGATATAATCGAGGTTACCCAGGTCACGGTAAAAGCCGTTTGTAACCATTAAATCTTTATCCCCATCGTTGTCATAATCTGCCCATAAGGCACTCCAGCTCCAGTCAGTACTGCTTATACCCGATAAAAAACTGATGTCACTGAAAGTTCCATTGCCATTGTTTAACTGTAGTGCATTTCTTGTATATTGAGGTTCATAGCCCTTTTGAAGTAACAGTTGAAACTTATCATAACTTGCTGGCGGGATAATTAATTTTTTACGGTAATTGTCTTCCGGTAACATATCCAGGGTATAAATATCCGGCAAGCCGTCATTGTTAAAATCGGCAATATCGTTGCCCATGGAGGCAAAGCTGGTATGCTTCAGGCATTCTGCTGTTTTATCACTAAAAGTGCCGTTGCCATTATTGATGTATAAAATATCGTTGGTTAAAAAATCGTTCGACACATAAATATCCGGCCACCCATCACCGTTTACATCGCTTACAGCGGCACCAAGGCTATAGCCTTCCACCAAAATCCCTGCCTCCCTGGACACATCGGTAAAAGTAATTTGACCTGTTGATGAGGGGCCGTTGTTGCGGTACAAAATATCTGTTCCGGCAGACTCTCCATTTATTTTTCTATCGTGAATACTATTAATGCCTGTTACCATTTCATCCGCAGGATTGGTAATGAGAAATAAATCCAGGTCGCCGTCTTTATCATAATCAAAAAAGGAAGCGTTCATTGTTTGCCTTGTGTCCGCAATACCATAAGCGGCGGCTTGTTCTTTAAAGGTAACATTGCCGGCAGCTGATATACCCTGGTTGATGTAAAACAGGTTGTGCATATCCCCAAACTTTGCGCTGCCAGCTACATTTACATAAATATCCAGCAAGCCGTCTCCGTTGATGTCTACCATTGAAACGCCGGTACACCACCGGTTAATAAGCAGGCCTGCTTTTTCGGTAATATCTTCAAATTTAAAATTGCCTTTATTGAGGTACAAACGCCCGGAAGTTTGGTTACCGCTAAAATACAAATCTGGTAAACCATCATTGTTAATATCGCCTGCGGCAACTCCTGCGCCTGTATAAATATTCATGTATTCGAGCACATTGTACTTTTCATTTTCTTCTACTTTATTATTAAAATGAATGCCTGTTTGGGAAGAAGGCTGCAGTTGGAATAATGCTCTTTTTTGAGTACAGGAAACGAATATCAGCAGGCAGATAACTATTGCTATTTTACTGAAAGAAGCGTGCATTGCAGACAAGCAGTTGCGGCTTTGGCAGGGGGCAGCGCCGACTGGTGACAAGCCGTGGCTGGTATTTTCTCCAGCCTCCTGCAGAAACAACCGTGAATACCCGTCGATAATATGATCTATGTTTGTATTCAAAAATTTAGTATCCGTTTTTCTCCGGAGGATTTAAAAATAACAATTGATTGAACATTGGGCGCAACCAATAACTGCCGCCCTGACTGAGATAAATATGCATTGCCGTAATAAAATTCTTCCCGGCGTTTAAATCCATTTCGAAATGTACTGATTGCGTATGCATCGTCCGGGTTAATGGCAACCACTTTCTGGTGTGGCTGATTTAAACGAAAGACATGTAAACTATCGCTATTGCTACTAATTAAAAACAGGGAAGAACCATCTGCACTTTGTATTTCAGCTACTGCTTTATTATCGCCAATTACGTTAATTTCCTTCCTGTTGGCAGTAAAACCACCTTTGCCATTTCCCATCAGTAAAAAACTACCCTGTGCATCGTACCGGCCTGCCTGTACTTCTGTTGAATAAGAATTACCTACGCATAAAATATCCAGGTTACCATCTGCATTAAAATCTTTCGTACGCATTCCGTAAATGGGTGCAAACTGTGCTTCCAATGGCAGGTTATGCATCGCAAATTTTCCGCCACCTAAATTCTCAATGTAGGTGCTGGCAAAGGTTTCGCATCGCACCGCATACGCATCACCAATCTCTTCCGGCGTAAAAGCTTCTTTAAAAGTTGCAGATGCGTACGAAGTATAATCCGTAAAGCGGGCCCGCATGGGTGTAATCTGTTTATTGATATCATCTCTCGCATGTACCATGTATTCCGTACCATTTTCGTAATGACACATCACAGGATCCAGCCGTCCGTTTTTATCATAATCTTTTGCATAGATGCATACAGGTTCTGCAGCACTTGCTTTGTAAGGACCATTTAATCCACGGTTACCCACCACATAATCTATGTCGCCATCGTTGTCAAAATCGCCCGCTACAATACCGTTCCACCAGCCTTGCGAATGAGCAACGGTGAGCGGATCAGCAAAACTTTTTCCCTTTTCATTTTTGATAAAGCTGATGGGCATAAATTCTCCCGCTATTATCAAATCGGGCCAGCCATCATTGTCAAAATCTGTCCACAGCGCTGATGTTACCATGCCGATATTTTGCAATTTTGGACAAAGTTCCTTTGTAACATCTGTAAATTTTATGGCCCCTTTTTTAGAATCGTTGCGCAGTAAAAAACTTTTTGGTGCAAAGGGATATTCACCCGGGCTAACCCTGCCACCAATAAATAAATCAAGATCGCCATCGTGATCATAATCTGCAGCAATAACTGCAGCACCACTGGTATTAATTGGTGGTATCGCATTTTTTGCAGCAGTAAAATTTCCTTTTCCGTCATTGATAAAAAAGAGATGCTGATAAACGGAGTCTCCGTTTTTCTTATCACATATTCCTCCGCTTACAACATACAAATCCAAATCACCATCTTTATCTGCATCAAAAAACAAAGCGCCCATATTGTCGGCTAAATTAGTATTCCCAAATTCATGCTTTGTAAATACCCCATTTTTTTTCTGTGTAAAAATACAGGGTTTAAAACCTGCGGCACCCCCCACAAAAAAATCTTCCAGACCATCGCCGTTTACATCGCCTGCACTTATTCCAGGACCCTCGTGCGATAAGAGATGGGGCATCAATGGCTGCAATTTAAAATCTACAAATTCATCTTCCTGGTGCTTGTACTGTATTTTTTTTTCTTTACTGCATTCTGTAAAAAGAGAAGCATTTGATACAACGGGTTGGGTGTTTATCTGAACAGCATTTTTATAATCAAGCGTTAGTAATTTGTTGAGCAACGGGTTTTTTATTAGCTGCTCCTTACCATCCTGCCATTTAACTTTTATACTATCTACAGCTTTGTTTTGGAAACCGAAATGAAGTAAAGGCTCCATAGCGGACAGGTAGCCTTTGTATGGAGAGAAGTATTGGTACTGCATTGCAGCTGCCTGCCAGGTATATACTTTTGCCCCCAGGCCATCGCGGTTGCCTTTTGGGCCTTTAAAATTTATCCGCAGCCATTTTGCATCTGGCTTAATCAGATTGGACTGATTTTCAAAAACAGATGCCGGCTGATCCAAATTATTGATCACCAGATCAAGATCCCCATCGTTATCCAGATCGCCATAAGCTGCGCCGTTTGAATAGGTGGCAAAATCCAGTCCCCAGTCTTTTGTTACATTTGAAAAAGTAAGATCACCGTTATTTTTAAAAATAAAATTAGGAACTTTTATCCCCTCAAAATTTTTAAGCCGGTCAATACGATCCTTCCGGTTGGCTTCCGGTGTACCCATGTACAAAGCTTTTTTACCATACACAATAAAATCAAGATTGGTTACATCCTGCCTGTACCCATTGGTGATAAATAAATCTTTTAAACCGTCATTATCAAAATCAGCGATAAGCGGCCCCCAGCTCCATTCAGTTGCAGCAATGCCTGATAGTTGTCCAATTTCGCTAAAAGTACCATTGCCATTATTTAACTGCAATGTGTTTCTAACATACTGCGGCTGGTAGCCAAATTTTAAATCCTGTTGAAACTGTTCATAGTTATTACCCATCATTGTAAGCTTCCAGCGTTTGTTATCTGGTGGCAGCATGTCTACTTCTACAATATCCGGTTTTCCATCGTTGTTAATATCCGCCACATCATTCCCCATGGCATTGTAAGAAGTATGCCTCAGCATTTTATCTGCCATGTTAGTAAATGTTCCATTCTGGTTGTTGATCCAGATAATATCGTTGGTCAAAAAATCATTGGACACGTATACATCGGGCCAGTTATCATCATTCAGATCGCAGATACTTACGCCCAGCCCAAACCCTTCAATGGTAATGCCTGCTTCTTTAGAAACATTGGTAAAAGTGCCGTTGCCATTGTTGCGAAATAGTCTGTTTGTGGAAGTTGCACTCCCATCAGTTTGCTTTGTCCTTGCCGTATTGCGATTATAACTTACAAATGAATTTCGCAGCAGGTACATGTCCAGGTCACCATCGTGATCATAATCAAAAAATGCGGCCTGTACATCATAACCATCATCATCCAAACCCATTTTTGCAGCGGCATCAGTAAACGTGTTGTTACCGTTGTTGATAAAAAAAAGATTGTGCATTTTATCAGGACTGGTTTTACGGTTGCCAGATTTACAGATGTAAATATCAGGATAACCGTCCTGGTTGATATCCACTATGGAAGCACCATAACACCAGCCTTCGGTTTTTAAACCTGCCTTTTCTGTTATGTCTTCAAATTTCATGTTGCCCTTATTCAGGTACAATCTTGCAGAAACATTGTTGCCGGTAAAAAGCACATCCAGTAATCCATCCTGGTTAACATCCAGTAAGGCAACACCCGCACCATTAAACATGTATTCAAAATCCAGTACAGAGAGTGTATCTGAGTAAGCAAGGTGATTTTCAAAGTCGATCCCGGTCTGGCTTTTGTCTAAGTTCTTAAAAAGCTTATCCCTCTGAAATAAGTGACAGCTAAAAAAACCTGTACAGGTTAACATTAATAATAAAAACCGTAAAAATGGATGCCTCATGTACGCTTGTTTTACTTCTGCTGAAACCGGATATTTTTTTTTAAAGAGAAGTAATTCTCCTGGTGTTGTGGTATAATTTGAAGAAGTAAATTAATACAAAATAATTGAGTAGCAAGTGGCTTTGTGAGAAATTGGCCGGGGCTTAAAAAAGTAAAAATTTACTTCCTAAATTATAAGAAGGGCAACCATTTAGCTGCCCTTCTTATTAACGATGATCCGTTTTTTTCAGAATGATTTATAAACGCATGGCTACATCAATACCCATTGTTTTGTTTCAGCAAGCCATTGCTTCTGGTAATTTCAGATTGAGGAAATGGAAATAAATTGAATGCCTCTTTCCATTTTGAGCCAAATACAGTTGGCCCAATACCCCAGCGGGTTATATCAAACCATCTGCCGGGTTCAAATGCAAGCTCTACCCTTCTTTCATGCATCAATGCTTCCATACCGGCAGCCTTGGGAGAAGCGCCAAG
>NZ_JACMOO010000330.1 GCF_014377975.1 Ferruginibacter sp. | reverse complement strand
TTTTTGTAAAATTGAGCGAAACAGAATTCATGCAATACCGTAAGCCGGTTGGTTTGGGGCCATCATCAAATACATGGCCTAAATGAGCGCCACATCTGCTACAGGTAACTTTTGTACGATCCATTCCAAATGTATTATCTGATTCATCCAGCAGGCAGGTTTTATTGATGGGCTGGTAAAAACTTGGCCAGCCCGTACCACTTTCAAATTTGGTATCGCTGCTAAAAAGATCCAAACCGCAACAGATACAACTGAAAGTTCCTTTTTCGTGATTATCCCAGTATTTGCCGCTGTAGGCCTGCTCGGTACCTTCTTTACGGGTAACCGTATAGGCAATGGGACTTAATTGCTTTTTCCATTCTTCGTCTGTTTTTGCAACGGCAAATTTTTTACCAGCAGAAGCATTGTTTGTTTTTGTTTGTGCATTACAGGCCGTAAATAAAAAAGTAATTGCAACAATAAATATTTTAGTCATAATAAATCGGTTATAATTTTATAAAAGATACGAAAGACGGATCATTAGGGTTTAAGAAGACACAAATGTTTAACATTTTTAACAAAATAAAGTTTCGATTGTTGAATTATCTGAATTGGATGAATTACACGGAATAATTAAAATGACGTTTAACATGGATTTTATATTTTAGCAGCTGATCCGGTTCAAGGCATAATTAATAAAACACTAAATAATCATTTTATGGGGATGTGGAATCAGATTGCACAGTATTTATACATAAAGAAAAGAGATTCGGATACACCTAAAAATTTTTCGATAAAATTTATGCACGGTATTAACCGTATTTCTATTTTTCTTTTTTTGATAGGATTGATTATACTGGCATTTAAATTACTGCGTCGTTAAGTACTGATAGATGCTTTTGGCAGCATGGGCAGAAGCGTTTCCGCTTTTTCCCAGCAATGCTTTTAGCTCAGTATAGTCTTTTTGCAATTGCTGTTTTTTTGCTGTATCAAATAAAATGCTGGTTAATTCTGTTGTAATATTTTTTACAGTTAGATTATGCTGAATCAATTCTTTTACCACTTCCCTATCCATTATCAGGTTTACCAGGCAAATGTATTTAATGCGGATAAGCCAGCGGGCAATCTGGTAAGATATCGCACTGCCTTTGTAACATACCACTTCCGGTACTTCAAACAAAGCCGTTTCCAGCGTAGCTGTTCCGCTGGTAACCAGTGCGGCCTTTGACTGACTCAACAATTCGTACGTTTTATTTACTACAGAAGAAACATTTTTATAGGGTGCCAGCAAATCGTTGTAAAAACTTTCTTCCAGGCCTGGCGCTTTGGCCACTACAAAATGATAGAGTGGAAAATTAGCCGCTACCTGTAACATAACCGGTAATTTTTTTAAAATTTCCTGCTTCCGGCTGCCAGGTAACAGTGCAATAATATTTACCCCGTTATTTGGAAAAGAAGCTGCTTTGTAAACACTTGCTTCATTAAAATACTGCAGTTTAAATTCATCAATTACCTGTACCAGCGGGTGACCAACGTATTCCACTTCGTAATTCCATTTTTTATAAAATTCTTTTTCAAATGGCAGGATAACCAGCATTTTATCCACCGATTTTTTTATGCCCTTCACCCTGCTTTCCTTCCATGCCCATACCTGTGGTGAAATGTAATAAATCACTCTTATGCCCCTTTGTTTGGCCCATGCTGCAATGCGTAAATTAAAACCCGGGTAATCAATTAATATCAGTGCATCTGGTTTATATGCAAAAATATCTTTTTTACAGAAGTCTAAATTTTTAAAAATGGTGGGCAGGTTTTTTATTACTTCTGCAAAGCCCATAAAGGCCAGTTCTTTGTAATGCTTTACCAGAATGGCTCCTGCGGCTTCCATTTTATTACCTCCCCAGCAGCGGATGTCTGCCATACTATCAAGCAACCGTAATTCTTTTATCAGGTTACTGCCATGCAGATCGCCGCTTGCTTCACCCGCTATAATATAATATTGCATAGTTGTATAATTCCCTTGCAAATTAACTTATACGTATTTATAAAAAAATATCATTTCTTTAATGGGGAAACATTTTAACCAGGCCTATTTTCTCTTCACTAAAATAACATGCAGCACAAAAAAGAAACTGTAACCTGACTCTCCTTAAGATAAAAAACTGTTAGATTATTTCACTATCAATTTTTAAGACCGCCGGATTGCAGCGTTTTAAAACGGATTTAATTTTTTTTACTAAAAGAAAGTATTGGCTGCAATAGTAAACTCAGCACAATTACCAAAAAAGCTCCTATAACATTAAGCCATAAAAAAGAAATAATATTAAGTGCATAAATTAAAAAAATAAGTATTTCAGAAATAACAGCCGCAATAAAAACAGCATTACCGCGTACATGTTTTATCCAGAATGCCACCAGAAAAATACCCAGTATTACGCCGTAAAAAAGCGAGCCTAAAATATTTACTGCCTCAATTAAACTATTGCCCAGGTTATAGGCAAACATGGCAACAATAATACAAAAAACACCCCAGCCAAATGTATACCACCGGCTGATATTGTAATCCTTTTGTTCCGTACAATCTTTGTTGATGAATTTTTTATGAAAGTCAACTACGGTGCAGGAAGCCAATGAATTCAGGGCAGCTGCAATGCTTCCCCAGGCGGCTAAAAAAATAACGGCAATTAATAACCCTACTAAACCCTTGGGCAAATTATCAACTACAAAGCGAAGAAAGATATAATTGGTATCATTGGCATCATCGCCGGGCAAGGCTTTTTTTAAAATGGTTTTGTATTGCGTGCGCAATTCATTTAGTTTCTGTACATCCTGTTTTGCGATATCCGTGGTATATTTTTGTTCCAGTTCAACCAACGCATCTTTATAGGGAGTTTTTTTTGCTGCAACAATTTTTGATTCGTCAAAATAAATCGGCGCTTTATGGTATTGATAAAATGAAAACACCAATACACCTACCAGCAAAATTAAAAACTGCATGGGTACTTTAACAAGCCCGTTCATAAGCAATCCTACTTTACTTTCCCTATCTGATTTTGCTGTTAAGTATCGTCCCACCTGACTTTGATCGGTACCAAAATAACTGAGCGCTAAAAAAAATCCTCCAATTACGCCACTCCAGATATTGTATTTATCTTTCCAGTCAAAATGATTATTGGTGACCCCCGTGGTAATGATGTTCATTTTTCCCTGACCGCCTGCCAGTTTTAAAGCGTCGGTAAAACCAATATTGGCTGGCATTAATCTCACAACCAGATAACCTGCAAGAAACATTCCCCCAATGATAATTATCAGTTGCAGTTGCTGTGTATAAGCTACTGCTTTTGCACCACCACTCATGGTATAAATAATCAGCAAGCCGCCCATTACCAGGTTGGTATAATAAATATTCCATCCCAATAAGGAACTTAAAATAATAGAAGGCGCATAAATACTGATACCGGTTGAAAGACCTCTTGACAATAAAAATAATCCCGAAGTAAGGGTTCTGGTTTTTACATCAAACCTGTTTTCTAAAAACTCGTAGGCGGTGTACACTTTTAATTTTCTGAACACGGGTGCAAAAAATATACAGATCACAATCATGGCCAGCGGCAGGCCAAAGTAATATTGTACAAAACGCATCCCATCGGTATAAGCCTGACCAGGTGCACTGATGAATGTAATAGCGCTTGCCTGGGTGCCCATAATGCTTAGCAGCACCAGGTACCAGGGCATGCTGCGGTTGCTTAAAAAGTAGCCGTCTAAATTTTTTGTAGTACGGCTTTTGTACATACCATAAATGATAATTCCTGATAGTGTAGCAATTAATATAATCCAGTCCAGGTTACTCATAAACAGGCTTCAACAGTTTTATTGAATCAGTAATTATAATATATTTTATGTAACGCAAAAGTTAATCTTACTTAAAATACCGTGTTATAAAATAATAGGCGGCAATTTGAAACAGTAAAAAAAACAGCACCACCAGGTACCATTTTTTCCAGTATGATTTTTCCTGTTCCATAATTTATTTTAGATTATTAATACGCTCCATTATTTGATCAGTACTTACCTAGATCACCGGGTATATATGTACGTAGATATGCATATTTATAATTCAATCAGGTTCAAATATTTTTCTCTTCCAAAATTTGTAAATAAAGCTATAAAAAGCAGCAAAGGAAATGAAAAGATGATTAAATATTTAAACCGAAAAAATAATTCAGTAAAAAATGCAATACCATTGTTGAAACAAAAGCCACGAATAAAAAACCGGCATTTTTAAAACCGCCTACAGTAAATGTTTTACTTACATTTTCCTCTGTAGCAAAAGTTATTTCCTGACTACTGCACCAATCTATTTTTGCAGATATTTTATGTTGCCCAGGCGAAGTTTCCAACTGAATGAGTTGTCCGTTTCCAATTGTGCCAACTTTTTGGCCGTCAATAAAAATTGTATAATTTCTAAACAGATTCATAAATTCACGGGCTCGCTGAACTTTAACTTTAGCCATAAATTATTATTAAAAATTATTAATGATTTGTCAGTAATCTCCTAAAAGGACAAGTTCACCATGCTCAACAACCGCAGTTGTTTAATAATCTATTTAATCGAATTATTTTGTAGCTGCAATCAAGTTAGCAAATAAACGGTAAGCACCAGGTACAGCCGCCGGCAATTCTCTAAAAAATACCAGCCCGGTGTACACAAATCTTCCTTTTCCATAATTGGCAATAATCAGGCTTCCGTCCTGCTCATTTTCATTGGGGTCTTTCATACTTAAAATACGCTGAAAATTACCGTCAATATTTTCTGCATTATAAATACTTCGCTCCTGCACCCAGCCTTCAAAATCTTTTTGTGTTATTTTATTTGGATAATTTAATGCAGGATGGCCGGGCAATAAAAAATTTACGGTTGCATCTTCGTTGGTAACACGGCTGCGGCTGATATTAAAAGGGTAAGGCGACATCTTTGCCTTTACAGGCCCGATAGTATTGCTGGTATTGTATTGCGTAAGTAAAACACCTCCATCCTTTACATATTGCATCAGTGCATCATAGCTGTTGCTCAGCCATTCGTTGATGTTATAAGCCCGCACACCGGTTACCACTGCATCAAACTGTTTTAAATTAGCAACCGTACAGTCTGCTGGTTTCAACGTCACTACCTTATAGCCCATTTGTTCAAGTGCCTGTGGTACTTTATCGCCGGCACCGGCAATATAGCCTACCAGACTACCTGCAATTTTCAGGTCAATTTTTAAAACCGGTACCTGGTCGTAATAATTATAATTTATCTCAGGTATGTGATCGTAATTAATTTTATGCAGCGAGTAAAACTGGTCCTGGTGAAAAATTCTGGACGACAATTTACCCCCATAAAAATCCTTTGAATTTTTTGCAATTGCGTCACTGTTGATAGCAACATCCACAAATTTTCTTTCACCCATCTTCATGTGTAATACTGAATCAAATACTGTTACAGACTTGCTGTTGTTATTGTATTTAAATTGTACCTGTCCGTTCACCGGCATATTTGCCTGCAGCGTAAAATGAATATTCCTTTCAACGTTTACATCATCGTTTTTAAATATCAGCATGGAGGGGGCGCTGTTGATATTAACAGGGTAAATCAGTTGCACCGGTTGGTAAATTTCGCCCTTTACCGGATCAGTATATTTATAACGTATTGGCTTTATAAATTTAAAATTTTCGCCGTCAATGGTTGCACCAAATACAATACTCAGCGGATCATTTTCTGCTTTACCAATTTGCTGCTGATCAGTAATAGTAAAACTTCCTTTGTCCATTTTGTTTTCCAGCCAGTACGGTTGCGATACTTTTTGATCGGGCCGTATATAAACAGACAAGCCAAAACTGGCATTTATATTTTTTTTCAATGCGTCAAAGCCGTGATAAATATCATACATATTTACAAATGCATTGGAAAGCGCAATGCCCATCCTGTTGTTGATGGTGGTGTTAATTTTAAGACTGTCGCCCTCCACTGCATACTCACTGGCAGCCATGGCTTCCATAAATAAGCCACTGCAATATTCCAGCAGTTTTTTTATATCATTTTGCTTTTGCTCTCTCCAAAATCCATCTTTAATAGTGGCTATCTTTTTATACAAACGTACCAGCTGAGCAACACTATTTTCTGGATGTTCTGCTGAATAATTTCGGTAAATAGAATCAATCGTTCGCTGTATGTCATTGGCTGCTCCTGTTCTTTTCCAGCTAATATCAACACCATCCAATAAATCATTCACAGGCTTATCACCTTTTATGGTTACAAAATATTCAATGGCCTCACCCCTTTGTGCCGGTACGCCAAAGCCCTGACTTTTGTGCTGACTGCGGCCAAGCGCCGCCAGCTCTCCATAACTTTTTCCCAGTAAAGGATTGTATGTGCCGGCATCCAGTTTAAACTGGTCCTCGCTTTGTGTATTGGTGTTGCCAAAATTAAACGTGTTCCATAACATGCGTTTGGCCTGCCATACGCTAACACCTTGTTGTAACTGTTCGGGAAATTTTGCAGGATCTGCTGCAGCATCGAAAGCCTCCCGGGCAAGGATACCCGAAGCTGCATGATGGCCATGACCTGCCCTGCTATCTTCCGGAAAACGTGCAATGATTACATCGGGTCTGAATTTGCGGATCACCCAAACCACGTCACTCAAAATTTTATCGTGGCCCCAGGTTTTCAATGCTTCTTCGGGTGTTTTACAAAATCCAAAATCGTAGGCCCTGCTAAAAAACTGTTCCGCCCCATCAATACGTCTGGCTGACAATAATTCCTGTGTGCGAATTAATCCAAGATCTATTCCCTGTTCATCCCCAATTAAATTTTGTCCGCCATCACCTCTTGTTAAACTTAGGTAGCCTGTACGCACTAATTTTTCATTGGCCAGGTAAGCTAACAGCCTGGTATTTTCATCATCCGGATGTGCCGCTATATACAATACAGATCCCAATACATTCAGCTTTTTTATTTGCTGTAATATTTCTGAAGAAGTATATGTTTTTTTGGTTTGCGCAAACAGCGTTGCCTGCACAAAAATTAATAACAACAAACAGATCATTTGTTTTGCTGAAAAACCAGGAGCATTATTCTTTGTCAATTTCATTCTTTTTTTAATTGTTAGAGATGCAAATTCCGGCGCAAAAAAGCAGGTGTAATTGTAGCCGTAAATTTTTAGTATTCTATCAAAATTACTTTGCTAAACAAGGTTACTGCTTTTCATTTGTAGTGGTAAGGACTATGCCCGCTTACTGGCCTACAAAAAAAACTGCATTGGATAACAACAGTTTTCCATTCTCCCAGAAGCAACGAAAAATTGGGTCGTCAGATAAATAAATAATGCTGCCCTGACCAAAGTCCTGCACGCCTATTGAAGTACCATCTTTAATTTTATCTTTTACCTTGCTGCCCACAAAACCCGCTACCTTACTGTTTTTTTTTATAACACCTACATTCCATCCATCCTTTAAAAATTCATACATATTGCCGTCCTGCTTTAAAGTAAAATAGTAATTGGGATATCCAAAAGCAAGCGGATGAGAGTTGTCCATATCTAATTTATAAATTGCACCAGCAACATTACTTTTAATTCCATCATGTTCGTTTTCTTCAAAGAGTTTAATATCTGCGTACGATACTTTTTGTTCGTCTTTCTTATCTTTATCTTTTTCATCCTCTTCTTTTTTTAACTTTAAACCCCAGTCGTTATTGGCCATTTGAGTAACCGCATTTTCAATAGCAATAATTTTACCGCCTTGCTTTACCCAGGTTTTTAATGCTGCACCCTGTTCTTTATCGCTTAAAAATTTATAATTGCCGTTAGGTAAAATAATTACATCAATATTCTTAAGACTTATATTATCAAAATCATCTGCGTTGATAAGGGTAAGCGGGTAATTCAGTTGCTGGTCAAACAAATGCCACACTTCGCCTGCAGCCGATGCATCTACTCCTTTACCGGTTAACAGCACCACTTTTGGTTTACGAATGAAGTGTGTTTTACTGCTTCCAAAATCATTGCCGCTTTCCATAAATCCGGTTGATATAGCAGTTACGCTCAAATCCATTTTTTGTGCTGCGGCAGCGAATGCGGCCAGTTTGGATTCATTTCCTTTTTTTAAAACAATCAAAGTACCCCGTTGAAATTTCTTTCCATTCAGCGTAAAGTCTTTTTCTGCAAACCTTACTTTGATGTCTGCATTTAACAAAGCCGCTAAAAATTTAGCTTCTTCAAAAGAACTATAATTCACCAGGTAGCCATACGAAGTTTCGGGAATAACAGTATTGATTGGTTTTGCAATATAAGGAGTAACCGCCATTTTTTCTTTTACCGCATACGCCTGTAATCCGTATACATAAGGCAGGCTCCAGGCTGTAATATCATACGTGGCAGAATCAGCTAATTTTGTTTTTGGTTCAAATAAAACCTTTACCAGCGTACCTTTTGGCTGGTAAGTACTAATTACCAAACTACCTGCTGCATTAAATGTTTCTTCTTTGCCCGAAAAATAATTATATCCTTTTGCGTTGCTGATTGCCGCGGTGCTGTATACAATGCCATTGCCATCCAGCATTTTTTTCAGGGCATTTATCCTGGTGCTGTTTACGTCGGTAATAACAAAAGATTTGTATTCGCCCACACCATTATTTTTTTCGCTGGTAAAAAACTTACTAAACTCCTTCATCAGTTTTTCATTGTTCTTATTCACCGTCTCGATCGTACTCATGGAGGTAGTAAAATGGTGGGCAATCCTGTCTTTTAAAGTAAGCGTATCCCCATTGTTAATAATAACTGTTGATCCACCTCTTGGGCCTCCACCCTGTTCAAATGTCATACCGATGGCGCCATTGTAAATAGGGTAAGTATCGCCATAGGCGGGATAAAAAAGATCAAACACTTCTTTGGTAAAATACAGCCAGCCATTTTCATCAAAATATTTAGCATTGTTTTTTCCAATAGTTACCTGAAAATCTTTTTGCCATGGAGTAACGGCTTCGTGATATGGTTGGGCGGCTGGTGCAAAATAATAAGGATTGTTGAAGCCCTGTTCATGATAATCGCTGTGTACCTGCGGCATCCATTGATTGTACATTTTTAACCGTTGCTGTGTTTCAACCTGTGTTTGCCAGGCCCAATCCCGGTTTAAATCAAAATTATAATGATTGGTTCTTCCACCCGGCCATGGTTCCACATGTTCCCTGGACTGTCTGTCGGGGTTGGCATTTTTGCCACTCATTTGGGTAAACCAGTTTACATACCTGTCTCTGCCATCCGGGTTAATGCAGGGGTCAATAATAATCACCGTATTTTTTAGCCACTCTTTTGTATTGCTGTTTGCGGGATTTAATAATTCATATAATACCTTCATAGCCGCTTCACTGCTGCTGGTTTCGTTGCCATGTACATTGTAGCTTAACCAAACGATGGCTGGTGCATCAGTATTACCCGGCTGATCGGTCAATATACCGGTAAGCCGTAAATTATTTTTTCGGATATCTTCCAGCCTTGCAAGGTTTTCGGCAGTTGCCACATAGGCCAGCAGTAAGGGCCTGCCTTCATTGGTTTCGCCATATTGATCCAGTTTCATTACCTGGGGCATGGCAGCTACGGCATATTTAAAATAATTTACTATTTTGAAGTGAGGTGTATATTTACTTCCCAAAGGATATCCTAAAAATTCATCCGGGCTTTTAATGGATTGGGCAATAGAAAAATAACTGGTACAGGCAAAAAATAAAAAGACAACAATTTTTTTATACATAAAAAGGCTTTAGTATTGAGGTGGTTTTGATGTAAGATTATTAAAAAAAAATATTTATCATTAAAAAATACAGCAGATGAAATATCCCAGGATTGTGTTGAGTATATTATTTTATTGCCTGGTTGTGCAATGTACAGCACAAATCAATGCTTACCAATACCACTCACAAAAAAAAGTAAGCGGAGTAAAAGCTGCAGTGGTATCAGCACACCCATTGGCGAGCAAGGCTGGTATCCAGATTTTAAAAAATGGTGGTAATGCGGTAGACGCAGCCATTGCAACACAACTGGTACTGGCAGTGGTTTATCCGGGTGCAGGCAATATTGGCGGCGGCGGTTTTATGGTTGCTCATTTAAAAAATGGCAAAAACATTAGCCTCGATTACAGGGAGATGGCGCCAGCTAAAGCCAGCAGGGATATGTATTTGGATGCCAACGGTACCCCACAAATGAACTTATCGCAGGATGGCCACCTGGCAAGCGGTGTACCCGGTACCATTGCAGGATTATTTGCGTGTTTAAAGTATGCAAAACTTCCATTTAAACAACTGGTGCAACCCGCCATTGACCTTGCAGAAAAAGGATTTGCCATCAGCCAGCACCAGGCCGGTGATCTGAATGAATTGAAAAAAGAATTTGTACAACTTAATACTACCCCCTCTGTTTTTGTTAAAGAGACAGACTGGAAAAAAGGCGATATTCTTATACAAAAGGAATTGGCCAACACCCTCAAACGCATCAGAGATTTTGGCGCCAAAGATTTTTATGCAGGCGAAACTGCCCGGCTAATTGTAGCTGAAATGGAAAAGGGAAAAGGCATCATAACCCTGGAAGATTTAAAAAATTACAAAGCAAAAGAGAGAAAGGCAATGGAATTTAATTATAAAAATTGTCACATTGTTACCATGCCGTTGCCCAGCAGCGGTGGTATTATTATGGAGCAGGTTTTAAAAATGATTGAAGTTAAAAATATTGGCGCCATGAAATTTCAATCAGCCGCAAGTGTACAATTAATGGCGGAAGCAGAACGGAGGGCTTATGCAGACAGGGCGCAGTATATGGGCGATGCAGACTTTGTAAAAGTACCCGTTAAAACGCTTGTAAGCGATCAATACCTTGCGCAAAGAATGCAGGATTATACACCTGGTAAAGCAGGCAGCAGCGAAATAATAAAAGCAGGCCATATCAAAGAAAGTGAAGAAACCACGCACCTGAGTATTGTAGATAAAGATGGCAATGCAGTGTCTGTAACCACTACATTAAACGGCAGTTACGGAAGCCGCACCGTTGTTGCGGGCGCTGGTTTTATTTTAAATAATGAGATGGATGATTTTAGCGTAAAGCCCGGTGTGCCTAATATGTATGGGGCTGTTGGTACCGAAGCCAATGCCATCGCACCCGGCAAAAGAATGCTGAGCAGTATGACGCCTTCTATCGTGCTTAAAAATAATCAGCCCTTTATGGTAGTGGGTACGCCCGGTGGTACAACCATCCCTACCAGCGTTATTCAAACAATTGTAAATATTGTTGATTTTGGCATGAGTGCCGAAGATGCAGTGAACAAACCCAAGTTTCATCACCAATGGTTACCCGACGAAATTTATGTTGAAGATGATTTTAATGAGGCAACGATAGAAGCACTGAAAGCGATGGGTTATAAAATAAACAAACGCGGCGAAATAGGTCGTACCGAACTGATATTAATTACCGGCGGAGCAAAAAAAATAATTGTTGCCGTGGGCGATAAAAGAGGGGATGATGATGCGGAAGGATATTGATGAGCATTTTTTTAGACTTCGGAAGTTTTATGCAGTACGTTACAATTACAATTGGCCGCCCGGTCTATTTGCGTTATTGCAACAGTTCCGCATTTTTTAACGATGCATTTATTTACAGGAATTAAAAATTTGTTTTTTTTTAAAGTAGGGTAGTTTAGCGATAATACATGTGTTGCAAGCAATTTTAAAATGACACCACATTCAATAATAAGCATCTTGACATTTTCCATTTTTTCGACAATATCATTTGTTGCGTGTGGACAAGTGCCTAGCAAAAACTCTATAGACAAAAATCTTATAAACCAAAGCAGTGGACTTACGTTTGACACTTCTAAGACTGCAATAATTGAGTTTAACAAAAAAAGCAGGTGGCCTTTTGACAGCACCTTTAAAACTGCGACTTTGACACACAATGAATTGAACTTGGTTGACAGTTTTTTATTGGCTTGTGTGACTAACTACAACAATTCGTTAAACAAAGACCATAAACAATGGAGCATAGACTTGAAGAATCGCAGTTATAGAAAACAGTTAATAGTCGTGACGAATAAAAGCGGTCAAAAAGAAGTTTGGGTTAATTGCTTTTGTAGAGTGAACAACGACAAATGGAAAACAAGAATTCTTGCTGTTTTAGACGGCGGTAATTGCTACTTTAATTTCAAAATAAATTTAGCAACAAAAAAGTATTTTGACTTAGGCGTTAACGGTGTAGCGTGACAAAAACTGCTTGCAACAAACATCAGTATTTACAAAAAACGGGCTGATTGTTATAACTTCGGCTTCAACAACATAGCGGCTTTGGTCCCAGCTGACAGTTATCTATTTAGCTTTGGTTTTTAATTTATACTTTTAGTTCATCAATGTAGCTGCGGTTACGGGACGTTTTTCAATGCCCGTTCTTCGCAAATACTCAACGTAAGCAGCACAAGGCTTGGGCGTTATAGCGGTTGACGAACAAATCCTTATCTTTTTTCAATTAAGATTTTTTGAAGTTGAATGATCCCTGATTCCCATCCCAACACAAAGCCCTAAATCGTTGATGGCAACTTTATTGGATGACAAACCCTAAAATTTAAAAAGCAAACCAAACAAAAAATATCACTATTGAAAATGAAAAGACATT
>NZ_JACMOO010000329.1 GCF_014377975.1 Ferruginibacter sp. | reverse complement strand
TTGATTTGCCCTATTTTTGCCGAAAATTTTTACAAATGGAATCAACAAAAAAATCTACCGGCCTTTATTGGGTTTTGTTTTTTGCCTCTGTTGCGGCTTTCTTTTTAGTGTATGCAGTAGGCGGTGGATATTGTTCCATGGTATTGCCTTTTGTAGTTACCTTCTTTGCAAAGTCATTGGATTTAATTTAATCTTTTAATTTTTTTTGGTACCGGCATGTTGGCTTTGGGCATCATCGTTGCGTCGCACTCTTGTACTTGATATCGTTGTGCAGCAGCGGGCTTTATAATTCAAGTGCACCTATAAATTTCAACCGCTTTTAATAACTGGATTAGTATAACGAAATTTAATTCGCTCCATGTCTCTCTCAAATTTAGGAGCTCCCAGCCGAGGCTCCAAGATTGGCGTTGCAGCAAAGCCGTGGGAGTCGGCGCTATTCAGGAAAGCTGTTCAACTCTATATCATCCAATTCCCGAAAATTCAACACTGGGTAAAAACCTCATACTGCTCCGAGTCTCTCCTCAAATTTAGGAGTTCCCAGCCGAGTCTCCACGATTGGCCTTGCAGCAAAGCCGTGGGAGTCGGCGCTATTCAGGAAAGCTGTTCTAATTAGTTGGCGTAGTATTTTTTTGATAAAGAAATACCGGAAGCTGCTAATTTTTTCAATGTTTGGTAATCATCCCCTTCAGCACTTCCATCAATACTGTAGCGTATCCCACTTGTATGGGTAAGTAACTGACGGAAAGTGATGGTTTTAAAATTGGCACCAAAACTCCAGTGGGCAGGCAGGTGCTTCCAAACAGGCAGATTCAGGTTGCTCATACCTCCTGGCAGTTCACTCATTTTTTTTATAAGTGCAGTAGCCATGATGGTTTTGCTTACACTGGCAATGTCATATTTTTCATACATAGTCATAGCCCTGGCGGGTGAATTTTGCATGGTTCGGCATTGGCCGCCAGCATGGTTTGTTTTATAATGACCCTGATAAGAAACAATAAAATTGTACCCAACACATTTTCCTTTTAACCTGAAAGCAAGTGTATCAGCAAGTTTTTGAAAATCGGGTCCGGCTGAAAGCCTCTCTTGTGTTTCACTTTAAAATTCTTTAGCACTATTTTTATCAATTGATTTTTCTACAATATTTTTTTTACAGGATATTGCAAACAGGGCGAATGAGAAAATTATCGTTTTTGCTGTTGAAATTTTTTTTTGACTCATGGCATTATTGATTAAATTTTTTATAGTATGAGTTGATGGTTATTTTATTTTTTGTGTAAGTGCATCTATTTGTTGCTGCATTTTTTCTATCAGCCCAAACATTATTTTATTTTTTTCATTGGCTGCTTCAATTTGAAGTTGTTGTTCCTGTATTGCCTTTACCAGCGGCACTACAAACTCTGCATAGGCAAGCGAATAATGGTCTTTATCATTTTGTGGTATTTGTATGCCGCTAAAATTATAGCCGATTTTTTTTGCCGCACTTTCTACCTGTTGTGCACTAAAGCCACTGTATAAAATATTTTCTTTTCCGGCAATTGGTATTTCCTCTCTTTTACAAATACTGTCTGCAGCCTGCCCGTATAAAAATCGATTTAATTTTTGCACATCCATATTATACACAATAGGCTGTAATTGCAGGATAAAATCAAGCCCATGTGTTTCAGGCTGCACATTTTTCTTAAACCGTATGTCGCTGATATTTGTCCACGGAGCAAAGCCGCCAATGCTGGTGATGGAAGTATTACCAAGCCTCACTTGATTGGAAGCTGTAAAAGTTGCTGTTCGTCCCACAGCGGTTGAGTTAGAAAAATTACCACCACCGCTTACCGGTCCGGCATCCGTTCCAATAGCAGTATTGTTGCTGCCAGATACGTTGTGGAACATAGCCTGGTATCCCATGGCCACATTGGCCTGCCCGTTAGTGTTTAAATACAAAGCATTAAATCCTGTTGCTGTATTCCAGCTTTCGTTTGTATTGGTTAATGCACCTGCACCTACACCAGTATTAAAGCTGCCATTTATATTATAAGTCAAGGCATATCCACCAACAGCTGTATTATAGTTGCCCAAAACGTTATGCTCAAGGCTTGACATTCCTATTGCTGTTCCCCTAAATCCTACTGTATTTGAATACAACGACCTGAAACCAATTCCGGTATTGGCATTTTGCATGTTATTGTAAAGTGCTGAATCGCCAATTGCTACACTAAAATTGCTTGAAGTATTGCTGCCCAAAGTACCAATACCTATAGCAATATTTTCACGTCCGTCTGTGTTACTGGCAAGTGAACCAGTACCAACTGCTGTATTATCAAACCCGGTTGTATTGGAAAACATACTTTGAAAACCAATGGCTGTATTGTGATTGGCATCCAGGTTATTTTTTAAGGACTGATAACCCAATGCAGTATTTTGAAAACCGATGGTGTTACTGAATAATGAAGTACGTCCAATAGCAGTGTTTTGAAAACCTGTATTGTTGCTGTACAATGACTGGATGCCTACAGCAGTATTAGCCCCGCCAGTTGTATTTGAATAGAGGGCTTTTGAACCAACGGCTGTGTTGAAACTTGCCAGGTTATTATACAATGCAGAATCACCAACGGCTACAGAATTACTGCCTGTGGTATTGTTATACAATGCTGATGTACCTATTGCCAAATTGCTGTGCCCACTAATATTATTAAAGAGGGTTTGCCAGCCTGCAGCAGTATTGTCGCTACCGGAAGTATTAAAATAAAGTGCTTCTTTTCCGGTGGCAGTATTGTTATTTCCTGCATTATTATTATCAAGTGCAAAAGCTCCGGTAGCAGTGTTATTATTTCCTGTTGCATTCGCAAGAAGTGCATAGGTTCCATTGGCCGTATTGAAATTGCCATTATTAAAATGTAGTGCCCAGGCGCCGGTGGCGGTATTATCAAAACCAGTGCTGTTATAATAAAGTGCCTCCCTGCCATTAGCGGTATTAAAACTTCCGGTAGTGTTTGAATAAAGTGCCCCTCCTCCTGAGGCGGTATTGCGATACCCGGTTGTGTTGGTGAAAAGCGCTTTTGAACCAATAGCTGTATTGTCTGTAGCATCAACAGGGTTTGCTACACCGGTGCCATTATTAAATAATGCTGAATCCCCTACTGCCACCAAGTTTGAGCGGTTAGTATTATTAAACAATGCAGCACTTCCCATAGCAGTATTGCTATACCCCGTGGTATTGTTCAGCAATGCAAATTGTCCATTGGCGGTATTGCCGCTGCCTGAAGTATTATAAATCATAGATTGAAAACCTGTGGAAGTATTGTAAAAGCCATTAGTGTTAGCCTTCAATGACTGATTGCCGATGGCAGTATTATTATATCCGGTATTGTTAAATAAAAGAGCCTGGTAACCGAAGGCAGCATTGCTGAATCCTGTTGTATTTGCATTCAATACATTAAAGCCCACGGCAGTATTTAAAGAACCGGCATTGCCACCCTTGCCAATCATTACACCATTTACAACAATATCTGTTGCAAAAGTTTTGTTTCCGTTAATGGTTTGTGCCGTTGTTAAATCAACAAAATTGCCAGATGCATTTGCCGCTGCCCATGCAGTGCCATCATAGATATACAAACCTCTTGCTAAGTCAGTCTGATAAAGTATCAATCCTGTTTTGGGAGAAACGATGGCTGATTTTTGCGCCGCTGTCATCCTCGGCGGCAGCAGGCCTTTGCTGGTGGAGTTTAACTCTAATAATGCCGAAGCATCCGGTGCTGTAGTGCCAATGCCCACGTTTTGTGCAAAAGAAATTGTACTAACGGTTACAGACAATACAATAGTGAAGATGATTTTTTTCATGTGTGAATTAATTGAGTGTAATTATTTTTTTAACATTTTTTGACAGAGAAAAAAAATTTAAAACAGTTTATTCATTTTAAAGGTTAACATAAAAAATAAAAAAAGCAGTAAGGCCGATACATGGATGGCTATAAATAAATACTGCAATGCTTTTAGCCAATTATTCCATTGGCTGTGTACAATACAGTAAACGGCACACCCAACAACTATAGCTTCAAAACATAAAACCATTATTTCCCTGGTATCAAAAAAATGCTGGCGGATGCTTAATTGCTTTTGTGTCCAGTAAATAAAGACCATCAAACCAGCAACTAAATTTATAACGGGCATTAAGTACAAAAACTTATTGCTAAAAAGCTGGATGAATACCACAGACAGGTGAATGAAAATTATCAACACCACTATACAAATTACCAACAGGTCAGTCTTGTTCATGTTGAAGGTTTACCATTTTTGATCCGCTACTTGCCGCAGTATATTATTTGTCTTTATATTTTTTATGATAACGCATCTATTTCAATTAATAATTGCAGCAATTTCCCTTTTTGTACATCTTCACCAAAAAATTTTAATGCCGCCGGCACAATCATTTTTTTTCCTTTTACCGCTTGTCCCCTCTCTGCTTGCAGCCGCTGGTTAGGTATAAATACATACTGCAGCCATTGGGCAAAATCATTTCCGCTAATGATAATCTTTTCTTCAAAATAATTTACCCACTCAGGTGGCTCCTTTTGCCAAAGCCCGTTATTTTTCATCTCCTGTTCCAGCTCTTTCATTTTATACACAATATTATTTTCTCCACTTATCATATTTTGGCTGTTCGCTTTGTAAAACTATTGCAGATAATAAATTGCATTTTATTGTAATGAGGTAAATGTTGCAGTTAGTTATGCAACGGCTGCCAGCCCCTTTCTATTAATTAAGTATTTAGGCAACGGTATATTATATTGAGGGAATGAAAGTAACCTCCAGCTTAATTTGACTACTTTTATTACTAAATTATTTTTATCTGCAAGAAAAAAAATATCACTTTATTGGTGCTTCTCTTTACGGGGCTGTTTAATGGCTGTGCACAAAATACAGATTACATCTTCAGGCATATTACCATCAATGAAGGTATGATAAGCAATAAAGTAACAACCCTTTACCAGGACAAAGAAGGATTTATGTGGATTGGCACACAAACAGGTTTACAGCGATATGACGGCACAAGGTTTAAAAATTATTTGGCAGATATAAAAGATACTGCTGCGTTACAATCTGATTGGATAAGCTCCATTTTTGAAGACAGTAAAAACCGGCTATGGATTGGCAGCGACCTCGAAGGCCCTTATACGTTAAACAGGGCAACAGAAAAATTTTACAATTATAATCTGCATACGCCTGCCAAAAATAAAATAAATGGAATATGGCATTTTACAGAAGATAAACAAGGCAATATTTGGATTGCAGGCCATGATGGGTTATATAAATTGAATGAAGTAATCAATCAATTTGAAAAATACAATAGCAGATTAGGGTTTGATAAAAATAGTAACACAGGCTTTTTAGCCATTGATTCAGAGAATAATTTTTGGATAGGTACAACGTCGGGTATTAAATTTTATAATCAACAGCAAAAAAAACTGTATGGCAATAATTACAATCCATTCCACAATCCTGTGTTTGATATAAAGGAAAGTATTGGCTTTATATTAATGAAAGCAGATGAGCTTTGGGTTACCTGCAGCAGAAAGATTTATAAGTACAATTTTTCAACAAATAAAATACAGGCATTTTCATTTGATAAACTAACCCGAAAAAAAAATGGCCCGGCAGATCAAAAGGAAATTATTGGAGGGTTGTATTGTCTTCAGGATGGAAAAGTAATTGTTCCATTAGCCGGAAGGGGATTGGCTATTTATCAACCGGATATAAATAAATTTTTTTTTGTTGAAGCAGATAATACAAAAGCATTTACCTATCATATAAATGAAAACAACAACAGTAATATTTGCATAGCACAAGACAGGGCAAAAAATACTTTTATCGGTTCTGATAAAGGAATAAATATTTATAATACTGACAAGCAATTTTTTCAAACACACTCCCCCGGAATAGAAAAAAATAATCTTTTTCCCAAAGAACCTGTAAATGATTTTCTTCAATTGCAGGATGGTAATATTTTAATTAGCTATTACAGTATAAATGGCGGTATTGTAAAAATGGACAGCAATTTTAATTTTAAAAAACAATATTTATTAAAAACCAGGGAAAATAAAAACTCAGGAAGCAACCAGATTTGGAACTTGTTTAAAGATGAAAAAGGGATTATCTGGGCACCCACTCAAAATAAAACCATATTAAAATTAAACCTTTTAAATAATAAATTAACAGAGCAAAAAGATTCGGTACTTTCTGGCCAAGTCAATATTATTAAGCAGGATAGTGCAGGCAATATCTGGATGGGGCATTGGAAAAAAGGACTTGTAAAGATTGATGCTGTAACTCACAAAAAATATTTCTATTCTCAATTTATTTTTTCTGATTCTACTAACAAAAAAAGGGTGCAATGTATTTTATTGGATGGAAACAGAATATGGGCAGGGACTCCTCAAAATGGTTTACAGTTATTTGATAAAAAGGAAGAAAAATTTATTGAAGCCTATGTTATAAATACAAAAAACAAAACATCCATCAGCAACAATTGCGTTACAGATATTTTACAATATAATAGGGATACATTAATAATAGCTACCTTAATGGGTGTTAATATTTTTGATAGAAAAAACAAAACCTTTAAAGCCATCACGTCGAGGGAAGGCCTGCCAAATAACCTGGTGCAAACTATAATGAAAGATAGCCAGGGGAATGTTTGGGTTGCCTGTTATGATAACGGGCTTTGTAAAATAAACATGCAAAATTTGTCAGTTATTAATTATGATGTTAATGATGGCAATACAGATAATATTTTTACCAGCAAATTTTTACAGCTAAAAAACGGAAAGGTATTAATTGGCGCTTCGGGTAGTTTTATTTCATTCAATCCATCATTGATTGCCGCAATAGCGCCACCTGCTGGCGTATGTATTACGGGTGTGCATATTTTTGAAAAAGAAATAATTTTTGATTCATTACTTCTTACCCATCAGCCCCTAAAACTTTCTTATAAAGAAAACTCCCTTCGGATTGAATTTGCATCTGTTGAATTCTGGAACCCGGGCAGTGTACAATATTTTTATAAATTAAATGGCGTAGATAAAGATTGGATAAAGGCCGATAAAAGCCAGGCTGCTGTGTACAACCAGTTGAACGATGGCAACTATATTTTTGAAGTAAAGTGTGCAGGCAGGGAGGGTATTTCTTGCAAAGAAATAACCATGTTTAAAATTATTATCTGCCCGCCTTTCTGGAAAACATGGTGGTTTATTTTTTTAGTAACTGCAGCAATAATTTTTTCATTATATAATTTTATTAAATGGCGTGAAAAAAATATTAAAACCATAAATGCTACCAAATTAAAAGTACAACAGCTAAATGCGGAGCAATATAAAAGCAAACTGGAACTGGAGCAAATTATCAATTACTTTTCTTCTTCGCTGATTGATAAAAATACGGTGGATGATGTATTATGGGATGTAACAAAAAACCTGATAGGCCGCCTGGGTTTTGAAGATTGCATACTGTATTTGTGGAACAGCGATAAAACAAAAATGATACAAAGGGCAGGCCATGGACCGAAAGGCTCAATAGAAGACATTGAAAATTTACGGTTTGATGTAAGCCCCGGGCAAGGCGTGGTAGGCCATGTAATGCAAACCAAAGAACCTGTGTTAATCCCTGATACTTCTAAAGACGCAAGGTACAGGGTAGATGATATTGAAAGATTAAGTGAGATAACAGTGCCGGTTATTTATAACAATGAGCTAATTGGTGTGATTGACAGTGAACACCAGCTAAAAAACTTTTTTACACCACAACACCTGCAGGTATTAAACACCATTGCCACCCTGATGGCCAACAAAATAAAATCTATAGAATCGGAACAAGACTTGCAACAAACAAAAATAGAAATACTGGGCATCAACGAAAAATTATCGGAGGCAAAATTAGAAGCATTACGCAGCCAGATGAATCCTCATTTTATTTTTAACAGCCTCAATGCCATACAGGAATGTATCCTTACCAATAAAGTAGATGCTGCCTATAAATACCTTTCTAAATTTTCAAAATTACAGCGAATGGTACTGAATAATTCTGCCAAAGAATTTATTTCTTTAAGTAGTGAATTAGAAATGCTGCGGTTGTACCTGTCTTTAGAATCGTTGCGCTTTAGCCAGTCATTTACTTATTCAATAGAAATTAAAAAAGAGGCAGATGCAGATGAAATAAGGGTACCTTCCATGATTATCCAGCCGTATGTTGAAAATGCACTCTGGCATGGTTTACGAAATAAAACCGGCGAAAAAACACTAACTATAACCTGTGAAGAAAATGCAGGTGAACTAACAGTTACCATTGATGATAACGGCATTGGAAGAACGCAGGCCGCAGCCATTAAAGCTCAAAAGCTGGGTGCGGCAGAGCCAAAAGGAACTGTGTTATCCGCTCAAAGGATAAGCATCCTTTCGTTAAAATACAATGCCAGTATTTTTATTGAAGTAATTGATAAAACAGGTGATAATAATCAACCGGCAGGCACAACGGTTATCATCAAACTTCCATCCGATATTGAAACCACTAAACCATAGCTATGCTACGTATATTAATTATAGATGATGAAGCAGCCGCAGGTAATATTTTAAAACTGCTGATTGAAAAATTTATTTCTGTAGAAAAAGAAGTATGCTATTGCAACAACCCGGAAACTGCACTGGAATTTATTAAAAACTTTGAACCTTCTTTAGTAATGCTGGATATTGAAATGCCCAACATGAGCGGTTTCGATTTTTTGAATCAGGCTATTGGTAACAGCTTTGATGTAATTTTCACTACTGCTTTTGATCAATATGCCATTAAAGCCATCCGCTTTAGCGCCCTGGATTATTTATTAAAACCAATTGATAGTGTGGAGTTGCAAAATGCTATCAACCGCCATATTATTAAACAACAACTGCATAAACAAGATCACCAATTACTGGTAAATAACCTGCTGAACAACCTGCAGCAAAAAGCACCCGAAAATTTTAAGCTGGCTTTATCCATGCAGGAAGGGGTTTCTTTTTTTGAGCCTTCCTCCATTTTATATTGCGAAGCAGATAATAATTACACCCGTTTTATTTTCATCAATCATAAACCGGTGATGATATCAAAAACGCTTGGTGAATATGAAGAGATTTTGGAGGGACATGGCTTTATAAGAATCCACAAATCTTATTTGGTAAATAAAAAATATATTACAAAAGTGGACAGAGAAGGCATGGTATGGATGAGTGATGGGAAACCTCTTGCAGTATCAAGAAGAAGAAAAGAAATGCTGATGGGATTTTTAAAAAAATAAATACCAGGTATAGGAATGAAGGGTTTACAGCTTTCTAATAAGCTGTAAACCCTTCATTTTTATTTTACTTCCTTCCCTTCCGTATCAATGTATTTTGCTTCCGTGGTTGGTATGCAATAAGAACACTAACTCGTCCTATTTTAGGATAAGACACACACAACTCTCCCAGGTCTTTGTCCTCACCGACCTGTAGCGAAATGAAATAACTTGCCACTCGACGAAGAGTGCGAATTTTTGCTCGTGTTGGCCCTCCCCCAATCCACCCCAATTACCTAGCTGCCCCGTGAGCCGCCGTTGTGTCTTTTGATCAACGGCAAAAGGTATGAACAGCTTACACTTAGTGGTAAAAATAGTATGCTTCCAACACTAACAATGTGTAAGAACACGAAAAGAAACATTCCTTCATTAATGCTAACCTCTTTTAAAAGCCAGGCTTCGGCTGTTGGTCAAAAGACCAGACAGCGGCCTACCAGGATAGCTTCGTTCTTTTAAAATCATAAAAGGAAGGGCAAAAAGAGAGGCGCTCTTATGGACCGCCTCTCTTTATTAATCACCTACGATTTTAAAAATTCAATATTTACCATTTTTACATAATTGCAAATAGCAAATACCCTATTTCAATCCATTAATAATAGCCACAAACTCATCCGCAATCAGCGACGCACCACCCACCAATCCGCCATCAACATCGGGCTGGCCAAAAATTTCTTTTGCATTGGCAGCTTTTACGCTTCCGCCATATAAAATTGAAATGCTTTCTGCAACGTCAGCACCATATTGGGCAGCCATCACAGCACGAATGTGTGCCTGTATTTCCTGCGCCTGGGTGCTGGTGGCTGTTTTGCCGGTACCTATTGCCCAAATGGGTTCGTAGGCAATGATAAAGCCGGTCAGTTGCTCTGCGGATAAATGAAACAGGCTTTCTTTTAACTGGTTTTCTACAAAACTATTTTGTGTACCTGCTTCCCGGATCTCCAATGCCTCGCCACAGCAAAAAATTGGTTTTAATCCGTTGTCAAAACAAATATTAATTTTTTCGGCAAGCGTGTCGTTTGTTTCATTGAAATACTCCCGTCGTTCGCTATGGCCAATAATCACATATTGAATACCGATACTGGTAAGCATGGTAGCACTTACTTCGCCTGTAAAAGCGCCCGATTTTTTGCTGTAACAGTTTTGTGCTGCAACAACAATATTGGGTTGCCCGGTTAATGATTCTTTGATGGTAACCAGGTAGGGAAAAGGAACGCCCAGAATTACAAGCCGGTTGTCATTCAGGTTCAGGTCGGCCTGTGCAATTTCTTCTGTTAACGCTTTACCCTGTTCCAATGTC
>NZ_JACMOO010000328.1 GCF_014377975.1 Ferruginibacter sp. | reverse complement strand
ATATGTTCGTTGTTGTTGTTACATTTATAAAATATTATTATTTACAAATTGCATGTTGTTCGCTTCTACTGAACTCACACCCGTTCTAATTCTCCCAAATCAGACATCGAAAAATCCGATAGCTGAGATCGTTTTTCAGTTCCCAAGGTATTGCTTATAAAATTGATTGGCCTGTTGAGGGCTGGGTTGTTCCAACGGGCACACAATTCTAAATCCAACTGAAGGAGCATCTGTTAGCCACCATTTGCTTTTTGGTATTTGTGGGTCACGCTTGTTCCACAACGGGTCAGATTTAAAACGGGTGGCGCTTCTTAACTGAGCAGCCTCATCCATATAACCACCGCCCCGCAAGGCTTTGGGATAACGTGATTTATTTGGCACCACGAATGGGTTGGCTGTTTTATCAGGCAAACTGTCCATGCGTTTTTCATCGTAATGGTCTTGTGTCCACTCATTCACATTGCCCAGCATATCATACAATCCCCAGGCATTGGGTAACTTTAAACCCACTTTCTGAAATTTATTATTGCTGTTGTTTTTATACCAGGCGTAATTGTCCAGCAATTTTTCGTCGTTGCCAAAATAGTATGTAGTGGTGGTTCCTGCACGGCAAGCATATTCCCATTCGGCTTCTGTTGGCAGGCGGTAAAACACACCCGTTTTGGCATACAGCCATCTGCAATACATAATGGCACCATATTGCGATAAACTATTTACCGGGTAACCACCATCTTTACCCATGCCCAAACTAAAATCTATGTATTGCGGACTGGGCCTGGTAATGGCGTCAACCTTAGTGCTTTCGCTGGTGGTCTCATCATTGTAAAACACATCAAATTCATCCCGGGTAACTTCAAATGCGCCCATCCAGAAATTGGCGAGGAATATTTTTCGCTGGGGTCCTTCATCAGCCTTTCTATTTTTCTCCGTTACATTACTGCCCATTAAAAAACTTCCCTCATTAATAGGTACCATCTTACATTGAATGGTAGAACCGGGTATTGTCAGCTTATAAGTGGCAAATATTTTAACGGAGTCTTGTGCATCAATCAACTGCCAGCTAATGGTGGCCAATAAACCTACAAAAAATTTCTTCACGATGGTAGTCAATATTTTAATTTGGAAGATAAGAAATAAACTGAAATAAACATTACTCAAACGTTTGTTTCCAATAACGGTTAAAACCTTTTGTTGAATAAAAAATTGGTTTACCTTTTTTTATTTCAGCAATTAATATTTCGGCCCCCAATTCGGCAGCCAGTTTTTTCGATTTTTTGATAGATAAAATAGTGCAAGCTTTTGTAAGCCAATCTGCTGTTGTACCATCATCGGCAATTACTGTTACGTTGCGTTGATTGGTAACGCCATAACCCGTATGTGGATTAATAACATGCGAATACCTTTTTCCTTCATGTTCAATAAACTGATATACATCGCCGGAAGTGGTAATTGCTTTGTTTTGCATTATCAATATTCGGGATAATATTTCATCTGTTGATTCAGGAACATTTACACCTACCGTCCAACCCTTTAATCCCGGTGGCGCACCACTCATTACAATATCTCCACTGCAATTTACCAAAGCCTGGTTTATATGTTGTGTACCTAAAAAATCAATTATTTTTTGTGCAATATATCCTTGAGCAATTCCTCCTAAATCTAGTTGCATTCCAGGCTGTGTAAGAATTGCTTTTTTATTAAGTGTATCAAGGGTTAATTTATTTAAACCAATTAATTTTTTGGTGGCTTGCACTGCTTCATTAGTTGGAAATTGTTTTGCCTTTCTTAATTTTCGCCAAAATTTTGATAATGGACCAATGGAAATATCAAAGGTCCCTTCACTTTTATCAAATGCAGTTTTTGCTTTTAATAACATATCAAACATAGCAGGAGAAAGGCTTACAGCAGAATCCTTATTACCTGCTGAAGCACTTAATTTTGATAACTCACTGCTATCAATATAATCGCTAAAAATAAATACAAATGAATCTACCAGATTAAAACATTGCTTTGCAATGAGGTTTGCCTGCACACTGTCCTCAGAATAAAAAATAATCCCAAAAGGAGAACCCATTTTTGGTTGTGTAAATGAAAATCGTTTCTGTTGTGCAGCACATGCAGTGGTTAGTAATAGAAAAAATACAGTTTTTAAAATACGGGTAAACAATTTTTAATTTTTTATAAATGAATGTTGGTAAATTTAAGCCACAAAAAATATAAACCATGGAACGAAGAAAATTTATGCAGCAATCCTTATTGGCAAGTGGAGCTTTATTAGCATCCTCCGCCAGCGTATTTGCAAAAACCAATGATGAAAATATAACTACTGCTGAAAAGCCCTTTCATCTTAATTATGGAATACATGATGGGATGTTTCAAAATCATGCCGGCAAGGATTTTGTCGATCAGATAAAATTTGCCTATGACAATGGTTTTAGGGGTATTGAAGATAATGGCATGAGTGGCCGACCCGAAGATCAGCAGAAAAAAATTGGAGATACGCTTGCCAAACTTGGTATGGGAATGGGCGTATTTGTGCAGCCTGACTTGGGTAATGATAGTAATATGCTGGCATCGGGCAAAGCCGACCAGGTTGAAAAATTTATTGCATCGTGTAAGAAAGCGGTTGAGGTTGCTAAACGCATAAACAGTAAGTTGGTTACGGTGGTTCCCGGCGATTTTGTTCGTGACCTGCCTATTGGTGTACAAACAGGTAATGTAATTGAAGCGATAAAAAAGGGAACAGCCATTTTAGAGCCGCATGGAATTATTATGGTGCTTGAGCCGCTTAGTGACGACCCGGATCTATTTCTGCGAACACCCGACCAGGCGTATGCTATCTGCAAAGCTGTTGGTAGTCCGTCTTGTAAGTTGCTTTACGATATGTATCATGTACAGCGCAATCAGGGCCACATTATCCCTACGCTCGATTTAGTGTATGATGAAATTGGCTATTATCAGATAGGCGATAACCCAGACCGCAACGAACCAGGCACAGGCGAGATGAATTACAAAAATATATTTAAACATATCTACAATAAAGGATACAGAGGTATTTTGGGCATGGAACATGGTACTGCCGGTAAAGGTAAAGAAGGCGAATTGGCATTGATAAAAGCTTACAGAGAAGCGGATAGTTTTATGTAGGTTTCTGATAACAAAGACACGAATTTTTTTCACGAATTCCACGAATAAATACAATACAGCGTTCAATGCCGTTAAGTTAAGCAAAATGGAAGTGGCGGGTGGGGACACTCGCTACGGAAAGTGGTTTCTGATAACAAGGACACGAATTTTTTTCACGAATTCCACGAATAAATACAATACAGCATTCAATGCCGTTAAGTTAAGCAAAACGGAAGTGGCGGGTGAGGACACCCGCCACGGAAAGTGGTTTCTGATAACAAGGACACGTATTTTTTTCACGAATTTCACGAATAAATACAATACAGCATTGTATTTCGTGGAATTCGTGTTTTATAATTTGTGAGATAAAAAAAGCATTAATATTTTTCCCTGATGGTTTCTAAAAAAGTTTCTTCGGCTCGCCTCACTTTGGTGGCGCTGCCCTGAAATTGATTGGTTAAAATAGAGAAGATAATAAATTTCCCCTTTTTTGTATACAGATAACCGCTTATTGCGATGTGGTTGCTTAAACTACCTGTTTTGGCATAAATAAAACCGCTGTCTTTTTGATAATAGTTTTTAAAAGTACCTGTTCCTCCCGTTGGTAAAATTATTTTTAATCTTTTTATACCAAACTCATTTTTCATTTTATTTAAAAGATAAATAAAAGATTGCGGACTAAACAAATTGTATCTGCTAAGTCCGCTACCATCTACCCAGTTTGGTTTTTGAGGGATATCTTTTAAATCTGTTTTTAATAATGTATCAATCATCGCCTCGTCACTCATATATCCCAGGTGTTCATTACTTGCCATCAGCAAAGTTTGTTCTGCAAAAAAATTATCACTGTGGTACATCATCGGTATAAATAACGAATCGGTTGGCTGAGAATAAATGATGTGTAATTTTTTATCATTGTTGTTAATCGAATCTTCAATTTTGTTACTGATTAAATTTATATCTTGATGCAACGTGTCTGATAGGAATTCTACAATTTCATTATTATTAGTAGCAAGAGGTATTTCATATTCATATTTTTGGGGTCGGGGAGATATTACAGTAGAAATAATTTCATTACTATCCCATTTCCGAAAGAAAGAAAATTCAACATGGCCCTTGTATTTTTCAAATCCTGTTTGAGTATGCAGCGGAATGTTTTTTGGTACAATAGTTAGCGTTCCCTCATTATTATATACTCTTGCCAGATTGCCATAAATAGGGAACTCACTTCTTTGTACCATATAGTTTTCTGTGTAGTCATCCCATGCCCAGCCTTGTCCGAGGGCTTTTGTGAAATATTGTGTGCAGTAATGGATATTGGCTTTACTTTTTAAAAAATCGAATATGGGTTGATGCTTAAAATCCGGGTGTAAAAAAGTTGGATCGCCGGTAGGGTATATGATTAATGTATTTTCTTTTTGCTGATACCGAACGCCAATTAAACTATCGCCTAAATATTTTAACCCTGCATACAACGAAAACAATTTTACATTACTTGCAGGAACATAGAATTTGGTTGCTTCATGATTATACCAGTATTTATTTGTAGCTGGCTCATAAATACTGATGCCGATGTGGCCTGTGTTGATGATAGAATCTTTCAGTAATAATTGTGCTGCCTGTTTTGAAATTTGTTTGGATATTGAACAGGAGGAAAGAGAAAATAATACGATGCCAGCAATAAATGTCAAATTTAAAAAGGCTGCAATTAATTTTATAATATTCCCGTTAGAAGGCTGAAGATCCACATAGGTATGCCGATGAAAGGATTGCGACGCAACGATGCTGCTATGAAAAATTATGCTGGTATTATTATTTTTATTTAAACGATTGCTAATTTTCATTGTCCTGGTTTTACTAAAAAATCATTTAATGATAATTACTTTTATGTCAGGCATAAATTGAATCTATGAAATAACACTACGCTAATTTCTTTCCTGTGTTCTTAACCAGCGCTCAGGAATTTCATTGCGGCTGGCACTGAGGTAATCGTTGTAGCTACAGGCAATCATTTTTTTATCGGGTAACTGCATCCACCAACGGCCAGTTTTGCGGCTTTGTAAAAACCGGGTGTCTACCTCAGCAAACACGGTGTGGTACTCATTGAAATTATTAGTGTCTTCCAGTAAAGCTTCCTGTTTACTGCGGCTTTTACCATCAATAAAATACCACAACATTTGTGCTATTTGCTTGGCTGTTAAATCATGCACATCCGATCTTGGCTGGTAACCATAAATGCCAAAACTGCTTATGTTGGTGCTCATACCTGCATAGCGGGTAAGCATACACGCTTCTTCACCAGTAAGGCCATTAGGGCTGCATTCGTTGGCAGGAGCATCGCTGTTTTTTATAGCGTTAATATCAAAACTTAATAAATGAGTGTTGCGTAATACAGGCTCCATTTCT
>NZ_JACMOO010000327.1 GCF_014377975.1 Ferruginibacter sp. | reverse complement strand
ACAGTTCTTTCTCTATTTTTTAGTCCTCTTCACCAGGATTTTTTTAGGGCCTTTTTGAAATCGTTTTTTAGGGGGTCAATTTGAAATGGCGAAGGGGGGTCAGTTTAGCTGGAATTTACTACAAGGTGCTAACCAAAGGATACAATACTATCAAAACAATTTCGGAAGGCAATTTTAGTATTCATAAAGTTTTTCTTGATGGCTTATTGCAAGTTAGTCCCGGCGTAAGAAAATATAAAAAAGTTGCAGATATAATAAAATACCAATTACAATTAGTTAAAACAGTTAAGCCAGCCATCCCCAAATTTAGGGCAACCGGACTTTTTAATGAAACCGAATTAAATTATATGGCCAAGGTTTATGGCGATCTTTTTAACAGGAGCTTTCAGCAACTTGAAGCGCTTGCCATGGTAATTACTGCGGGGAATTTAAGAATGAGTGACGATGAACGGCTGAAAGCTATTGACCGCATCTACTTTAATATAAGCGATCAGTTGGCCTTTTTACATTCATTCAATACAGAAAATAATATCCTTGCCATACAAAGGGGAAGGGTCATGGTCGATACCAAATTATCAAAAAGGTTAAGTGGATTGTAGGATTGGAAGGTGAAGCAATAAAAATGTGTGTATGATAAAGTGTGTGTGTAAAATTGCAGTAGCAGTGGGTGCAGTATTAATGCCAAAAATAATTTTTGCTCAAGGAACTGGCATTGCCAGCGAAGTTAAAAGTCTGCACCAGGTATTGGAGCAACTGTATAGCGACATGCTGCCACTATGTAGTAAGCTTATAGGCGTAGGCCGGGGTATTGCAGGTTTTGCTGCTACGTGGTACATTGCCAGCAGGGTATGGCGGCATATTGCAAATGCAGAGCCTATTGATTTTTATCCGCTGTTCCGGCCATTCGTTTTAGGATTTGCCATTCTAATTTTCCCATCGGTTATTGCCATGATAAATGGGGTTATGCAGCCTACGGTTACAGGTACTGCTTCCATGGTAGAGGATTCCAATAAAGCGATTGAAGTACTGTTGCAAAGAAAAGAGGAAGCCATTAAAAAAACGGATACTTGGCAAATGTATGTGGGGGAGACGGGAAGTGGTGACCGGGATAAATGGTACAAGTACACCCATGATAATGCAGACCCTAAAGGCAAAGGTATTTTTGCCGGAATTGGTAATGACATAAAATTTGCCATGGCAAAAGCTTCCTATAATTTTCGTAATTCGGTAAAGGAATGGATGAGTGAAGTGCTGCGGGTATTATTTGAAGCTGCTTCTTTGTGCATCAATACCATTCGTACTTTTTATTTGATTGTGCTGGCAATTTTAGGGCCCCTTGTTTTTGGCATGGCCGTTTTTGATGGCTTTCAGCACAGCTTAACGGTTTGGATTGCCCGGTACATAAACGTTTTTTTATGGCTGCCGGTGTCAAATATTTTTGGCAGTATCATTGGTAAGGTGCAGGAAAATATGTTGAAAATAGATATCGCCCAAGTGCAAAACTATGGTGATTCCTTCTTTTCTCCTACAGATACTGCCTACCTTATTTTTTTGCTCATTGGCATAGTCGGTTATTTTACCGTACCGAGTGTAGCCAATTACATTGTTCATGCCGGAGGTGCTAATACCTTACTTCATCGGGTTACAAATTTAACTACCAGTGGCTCGCAAAGTATTATGAATGTTGCAGGCAATACCGGAACTGCCAGCTCTAATATGGTTTCCAATACAATTAGTCAGGGTATTTCTACAATAAGTCCGGGCAATGATTCCGGCAATTTTATGCACAATAAATTATCAGGTAAATCATAAGGTTATGTACAATAAAACAAAAAATATTGATTCCGCCTTTCGGCATATTAAGGCTTTTTCCATTGTGGTAATAATCTGCTGTTTTCTGTTGTGCGGTATTGTGTTGTGTAAGAGTTATGAACAATCAGCAAGGGTACAGGACAAAATTTATATACTGTCAGGAGACCAGGCAGTAAAGGCATTTGCCTTTAGTAGAAAAGACAATTTACCCGTTGAGGCAAAGAGCCATGTTAAACTATTTCATGAATATTTTTTTACGCTTGATCCGGATGATAAAGTTATAGATGCCAATTTATCAAAGGCATTGTACATGGCCGATGGCTCAGCAAAAGCGCAATATGATAATTTAAGGGAGACGGGTTATTATTCTAATATTATTGCGGGTAATATAAGTCAGCAAATTATTATTGATAGTGTTCGCGTTGATTTTAATGTTACGCCTTAAGCTTT
>NZ_JACMOO010000326.1 GCF_014377975.1 Ferruginibacter sp. | reverse complement strand
TTCTTGCCAAAATAATCTACAGATATTTGAACCCGACCCATTGAAATTTAAACATCCCACTTTATTTAAACCGCCTAATTACTCCACCATTTAATTGATTTTCTTGAAAGTATTAGCCGCTTCCTAACCAATGATGACTGCTTTTCTGGTAGGTCCCCACATATAACCACCCAATAATCCAGAGGATTGAATAAACCTATGACAGGGAATTAAAAAAGCTACCGGGTTGCTCCCTATTGCAGTGCCAACGGCCCTTGAAGCAGTTGGCACTGCAATAGAAACAGCAATATTTCCATAAGTACACAATTGTCCTGTTAGTATTTTTAATAAGGTTTCCCAAACTTTCAACTGAAATTGTGTTCCTTTTAGATGTAATTTTATTTGAGGGAGTTGTTGCCAGTCTTTAGTAAAAATATATAATGCCTGTTGTTGAATGATATCAACCATTTGGTTAAAATGAGCATTCGGAAAAAGTTGCTGCAAAGCATTTATGGCAGTATGCTCTTCATCTGCAAAAGCCATATAACATATACCTTTAGGGGTTGATGCAACCAAAATATTCCCAAATGGACTTTCTGCATAGCTATAATTAATGTAAAGATTTTCACCGCCATTTTTATATTCACCCGGCGTCATCCCATCAATTTTAATAAACATATCATGCAGGCGCCCGGTGCCGGAAAGGCCCGTTTCCAAAGCTGCATCCAACAACGTTACCTGTTTATTTTTAAGTATGTGCCTGGCATGGGCAACACTTATGTATTGCAGAAAACTTTTTGGGCTTACACCTGCCCATTCAGAAAATAATCGCTGGAAATGAAAGGGGCTTAAATTTATTTTTTCAGCAACCTCATCCAGGGTTGGCTGATTTTTAAAATTTTGCCGGATGTATTCAATTGCGGCTGCAATTCGATTGTAATTCAATTGTTCCTGTCCATTCATCTTATTAATTTTTGTCTAGCAAATGTATCATCATCTATGTTCTATTACAACCCGAAACTTGCGCTATTGAGATGCTATCTAAATCCTGCACCACATCTATCATTAAAAATTCACAGCCTATAATTAAAGAAAGCGCCAACCTTTTCACTATCCACTATAAAATAAAGTCCAAGTTCACTTTTCACAAAAAGAAATTTACCTTTACCACAGCAATGATTCCAGACTATCCACATAAAATATTCAATGACAAACGCAGCAAATATTTTTTGCTGAAACTTACGCTGGCCATGGATGCTTGTTACCCCAACCTCTAAAGAAACGCTGGAAACTTTAAGTTCCATTCTCCGCTTTAAAAAGCAGGTTTTATTTATCAATTACTTCTTATAATTCAATCTATTTTTCATGGAAACAACTACCTCATCATCCAAAAAATTTGATACGGTGACCAACGATTTTTTGCCGCTGCAAGGCACCGATTATGTAGAGTTTTATGTTGGCAATGCCAAGCAGGCAGCTCATTTTTATAAAACCGCATTTGGCTTTCAGTCACTTGCCTATGCCGGACCCGAGACTGGCATGAAAGACAAAGTTAGTTATGTAATTCGCCAGCATAAACTCACCTTTGTTTTAACTACAGCATTAAGAAAAAACAATCCTATAGCGGACCATGTTTCTAAACATGGGGATGGTGTAAAAGTGTTGGCTTTAAAAGTAGATGATGCTACCAGGGCATGGGAAGAAACCACTAAACGTGGAGGCAAGTCTTACCTGGAGCCAACTATTTTATCAGATACAGACGGTGAAGTAGTTTTAAGTGGCATCCACACCTATGGAGAAACTGTTCACCTATTTGTCGAGAGAAAAAATTACAAAGGTTTATTCATGCCCGGCTTTAAAAAGTGGGAAAGCAACTATAACCCTACCGATACAGGGCTGCTGTATGTTGATCATTGTGTAGGTAACGTAGATTGGAATCAAATGAATCCCTGGGTGAAATTTTATGAAGAAGTAATGGGGTTTAAAAATATTTTGACCTTTGATGACAATGATATTTCTACAGAATATTCTGCTTTAATGAGCAAGGTGATGAGTAATGGTAATGGGTATGTAAAATTCCCCATCAATGAGCCCGCTGAAGGTAAAAAGAAAAGCCAGGTAGAAGAGTACCTGGATTTTTACAACGGCGAAGGCGTACAGCATGTAGCGATAGCCACCAATGATATTGTAAAGACTGTAACTGAATTACAAAAAAGGGGGATTGAGTTTTTAAATATACCGGCCAGTTATTATGCGAATGTATTGGACAGGGTTGGAGAAATTGATGAAGACCTAGCGCCCTTGCAGGAACTAGGTATATTAATTGACAGGGATGAGGAAGGTTACTTGCTCCAGATCTTCAGCAAACCGCTGGAAGACAGACCTACCCTTTTCTTCGAAATCATCCAGCGTAAAGGGGCAAAAAGTTTTGGTAAGGGGAATTTTAAAGCACTGTTTGAAGCCCTGGAGAGAGAACAAGATGCAAGGGGAAATTTATAAAAACTATCTTGAGATTTTTCACTTTGTAGTGAAAAATCACAATTAGAAAATCGCCCTTACAGTTGCTCTTCCAATATGAACTGTCCTTGACTCGCCTGGTTTTCGGCCATCATATTGAATGGTCATTTCTATATTTCCAGAAAGCCGTTTGGTAAACTCCAGGTTCCATAAATAATTTTTACCCGGCATTAATCCATCCAACAAAATATAACCTACAGTAGAGTTGGCGGAGCCACCCGCCGCATAAGAAAATTGTATATTACTTAATGAAAATCTTGCATTGATACTACTGCTGGAAAGCACATTGTATTTAGCTTCCGTAGTAAAACTATTGGCCGTGGATTTTTCTAAATAGCCAATGGTATTTTTCTTGTTATTGTAGCCATAAATAACCGTTACCCGCATTTTGGTACCACTAACATAA
>NZ_JACMOO010000325.1 GCF_014377975.1 Ferruginibacter sp. | reverse complement strand
ATTACCTGTATTACTATAACGGCGGTGGCGTTGCCATCGCCGATTTTAATAATGATGGGTTACCCGATATTTATTTTACCAGCAACCAGGGCAGCAATAAATTATACCTCAATAAAGGCGGGTTTAAATTTGAAGATATTACGGATAAAGCGGGTGTACAGGGAAAGGGAAACTGGAAAACCGGCGTTACCGTTGCTGATGTAAACGGCGATGGCTTGCTGGATATTTATGTATGTGAAGTAGGCGGCTATAAAAGCTTTAAAGGCCGAAATGAATTGTTTATAAATAATGGAGACCTGACTTTTACCGAAAGCGCAGAAGCTTACGGCTTAGATATTGCCGGCTTTAACACCCAGGCTGTATTTTTTGATTATGACCATGATGGCGACCTCGACATGTTCCTGGTGAATCATTCCGTTCACTCCAGCCAAAGCTATGGTGACTCTTCCATGCGGCGGGTGAAAGATGAAGCCGCTGGTGATAAATTATTTAGAAACGATAGCACTGCAACTGGAAGAAAATTTGTTGAAGTAACAACGGAGGCAGGTATTTACAGCAGCATTATAGGGTATGGTTTAAATGTAGCAGTAGCAGATATTAATAATGATGGCTGGGATGATATTTATGTAAGCAACGATTTTCATGAAAATGATTATTACTATATCAATAACCACAATGGCACTTTTGCTGAAATAAACCGCAATGCTTTCGGTCACGAAAGCCGTTTTTCCATGGGCAGCGCCATTGCCGATATGAACAATGATGGCTGGCAGGATATCATTACACTCGACATGTTGCCGCCGGATGAAAAAACAATCAAGTCTTCTGCCGGAGAGGACCCATTGGACATCTACAATTTTAAACTGGGCTTTGGATATTATCATCAGTACTCCAGAAATTGCTTGCAGATAAACGCCGGTGGCGGAAAAAAATTCAGCGATATTGCTTTGTATGCTGGTATTGCTGCAACCGACTGGAGCTGGTCGCCATTGGCGGCCGATTTCGACAACGATGGTATTAAAGACTTGTTTATCACCAACGGTATTTTGCGACGGCCGAATGATCTTGATTTTGTAAAATTCTACTCCGCCAGGTCTGTAAATGATACCGGGCGGTCCGGGGATTTAGCAGCGATTAATAAAATGCCCCAAGGCAAAGTGAGCAACTATATTTTTAAAGGAACCGGTAGTTTAAAATTTATTGATAATACCGTTGCCTGGGGAATCAATCATCCGGGATTAAGCAACGGCGCTGCTTATGCTGATCTGGATAATGATGGCGACCTGGATATTGTAATCAATAACATCAACGAGCCTGCAACTATTTACAGAAATAATGCAGTGCAACAACTCGCCAATAATTTTATAGAAGTACAGCTAAAAGGCGATGTACAAAACAGGTTTGGCATTGGTGCAAAAGTTACTATTCAACAGAAAGATAAAATACAAACAGGTTTTATAAATGCCACCAAGGGTTTTGAAAGCGCTTCCCTTCAATACATTCATTTTGGTGCCGGTGCAGATTCTATCATTGATAAAATGGAAGTGGTTTGGCCGGATGGAAAATCACAAATACTTACGGGTGTAAAAACAAATCAGCGTTTAACCCTTTTGTATAAAGATGCAGGGACAAACACGCTAACTTTATTACCATCTCCCGATAAAGTACCCGTTAAAAAATTGTTTACAGATATCACTGATTCCATTCAACTGCCCTACAAACATCAGGAAAATAATTTCAACGATTTTAATGTACAAGCATTTATTCCGCACATGGTTTCTACGCAGGGGCCAAAGCTGGCGGTAGGCGATATCAATGGAGACGGGTTGGAAGACTTTTTTGTATGTGGTGCTGCAAACCAGCCAGGCACGTTGTTTCAGCAAACGGCTGCCGGTAAATTTGTTGCTACCAATCAAAAATTATTTTTGGCAGATGCGGCATGTGAAGATGTGAATGCATTATTTTTTGATGCCGATAAAGACGGAGACCTGGACTTGTATGTGGTGAGCGGCGGCAATGAAACTGAAGTAAAAATTCCTGCTTTATCAGATAGATTATACATCAACGATGGCAAAGGAAATTTTAGCAAATCAACAGGATTGCCCAATGTTTATGGAAATAAATCTGTAGCAATCGCTGCAGATATTGACCATGATGGTGATTTGGATTTATTTATTGGGGGGAGAGTGGTGGCTGGAAATTATGGAGCGATTCCGGATTCTTATTTATTGATAAATGACGGTAAGGGAAATTTTACCATCGCCAATGAATCAAATGCGCCGGGCCTTAATAAAGTTGGGATGGTTACAGATGCTGTATGGACTGACATTGATAAAGACGGCTGGGTGGATTTGGTTATAGTGGGAGAATGGATGCCGGTTACGGTGTATAAAAACCAAATGGGAAAATTGGTAAACTATACTGTTGCTGCAGGTTTACAAAACACCTCAGGCTTATGGACTACCATTCATGCAGCAGATTTAAACAACGATGGAACAGGCGAATTGCTGCTCGGCAATTGGGGTGAAAATTCAAAGCTGCATGCTGGTAAAAAATACCCTTTAAAATTATACATCGGCGATTTGGATAACAATGGTTCAATGGACCAAATACTTGCCATTGAAAAAGAAGGAAAGTATTACACTTTCCTGGGTAAAGAAGAAATAGAAAAACAATTACCTTCCCTGATGCGTAAAAAATATCTGTACTATGCAGCCTTTGCAGGGCAAACCATTGAACAGGTTTTTGGCGAAAAGCTAGATCATTCAAAAAAACTGGAAGCAAATATTTTGTCATCGGTTATGCTGACAAACAATGGGGCCGGAAAATATTCTGTAAACAATCTTCCTTCATACGTGCAATGGTCTCCGGTGTTCTCTTTTTTTACAGATGATGTAAATAAAGATGGTAAAACTGATATTATTTCGGCGGGTAATTTTTATGGTGTATTGCCTTACGAAGGCCGCTATGATGCAGGCTTTGGCAATGTATTGCTTAATGACCTAAACAATCATTTCAATGTGCTGTCTACTTATCAATCCGGCTTTTTGGCAAGTGGCGAAGTGAGAGATATCAAAAAAATAAAACTGGCCAATGGCAGCAAATGCTTACTGGTGGCTCAAAATAATGCCAATGTTCTTTTTTTTAAATATTGAATCGACGAAAGGTTTTAAAATCAGGTGACCGGTAAGATAATCTTCAGTTTCTCCCCTCTTACTGTTTTCCAAAATAGTTTTTTATCGCTGGTAATCCTTCTGCGCTTAATTTTAGTTTTAAAACTGGTGCCGCAATATTTTTAAAAAATATAGCAATTAATTTTTTACAGGGCAATAATTTGCTGGAGGCTGATGTAATAAAAAAAATATCTGGCTTGTATCCTGCTAACAAAATAATTCAATATCAGGTATACAATAAGCAATTGGTTGAAGGGTTAACGGCTGATGAAAAAGAGGGTGTAGTAAGAATATTTGAATAACTTATTCT
>NZ_JACMOO010000055.1 GCF_014377975.1 Ferruginibacter sp. | reverse complement strand
TCGCCCAGCAGCTATGCAATGGTGAAACAATTTTATGAAGACTACGGTTTATCCGCCATGCCCAATATTAAAATGGGCCAGGATGTAAATTATGCGCTGGGAAGTATTTTTCAATTAAGGAGCTTTCCGTCTATTTTTGTTTATGATCAGCAGGGTAAATTAGCCAAGGCTTTTGTAGGCAATATTGGAATACCCATCATTCTGGAAGCGCTGAAATAATTTATTCCATCATTTTTTACCCAATTGTGTAATGCGTTACCTTTGACACGCAAATTATTTTTCTACTTAAAAAATTATTTATTATGAAAGTTACCGTTGTTGGTGCAGGGGCTGTAGGTGCAACCTGCGCAGATAATATTGCCCGTTTGGCATTGTGTGAAGAACTGGTTTTGCTGGACATTAAAGCAGGTATTGCCGAAGGTAAAGCCATCGACATGATGCAAACTTCTACCTTGCTTGGTTTTGACACCAAAATTACCGGAAGCACCAACGACTACACTAAAACTGCCAACAGCGATATTGCCGTTATCACGTCTGGCCTGCCACGCAAACCCGGCATGACAAGAGAAGAATTGATTGGCATTAATGCTGGTATTGTAAAAGGCGTTGCTGAAAATATTTTAAAATATTCACCCAATGCAATCCTCCTCATCATCAGCAACCCGATGGATACGATGACTTACCTGGCTTTAAAAGCTACCGGCCTGCCAAAAAACAAGATCATTGGTATGGGTGGAACATTGGACAGCGCACGTTTTAAATATTATTTATCTACCGCAATGGGTTGCTCACCCAACGATTTACAAGGGTTTGTTGCAGGCGGACATGGCGATACAACCATGATACCTTTAACAAGGCTGGCGACTTACCAGGGCACACCGGTAAGCAATTATTTAGATGAAGCAACACTTAAAAAAGTAGCTGCTGATACGATGGTTGGCGGCGCAACATTAACCGGCCTGCTGGGTACTTCTGCATGGTATGCACCCGGTGCGGCTTGTGCTGCAATGGTAAAATCAATTGTAAAAGATGAGAAGAAAATATTCACCTGCTGCGTGAGTCTTGATGGTGAATACGGACAAAAAGATATTTGCATTGGCGTGCCGGTTACCCTTGGTAAAACCGGTTGGGAAAAAATTGTTGACTATAAACTAAATGCAGAAGAAACAGCTGCTTTTAATAAAAGCGCCGACGCTGTAAGAAGTATGAACAGCGTATTGAGCACACTTTAATGAAAATACTTACGACACTGGTCTGGAGCGATTTTTACGAATTTTTTCATATCGCCTGTCAGTATTTATTTTTTTTATAACATTACAAACAAAGCCTCCATTTTACCGGAGGCTTTGTTGTTTTATAGTTTGCAAAGCTTTTGTCCAGGCTAAGAAGCAATGTGGATCATCGTTGCATCGCCCTCTTCTACAGCAAAGCTTTACGCAACCCTAACCGCTCCATTTTTTTAAATTTAATTTTATGAAAAGATGACAGCAAGCTTTACTTAACATCCTTTACAAAAAATGTACAAAAATCAATTTCAATCCGTTAAATCCGTGCCGCTATCAATTAACGCCATCCACCATCATTTCTTTATTAATCTTCAACACCAACCCCTGCAATACTTTACCAGGACCAACTTCCGTAAAATGTGTAGCATCATCTGCAATCATAGCCTGTACACTCTGCGTCCATCTCACTGCACCGGTTAATTGCTCCATTAAACACTTTTTAATGTCAGTTGCATCGGTTACCGCTTTTGCAACTATGTTTTGGTAAACCGGGCACGAAGGAATATTAAACGTAGCCGCTTCAATAGCCGCTGCTAATTCTTCCTTGGCGGGCAACATCAACGGCGAATGAAATGCACCACCCACGGGCAATATCAACGCCCTTTTAGCACCAGCAGCTTTCATTCTTTCGCAGGCTATTTCAACGCCTGTTATTGAACCACTGATTACGAGCTGACCCGGACAATTATAATTTGCAGGCACTACAATTTCACCTGTTTCCCTATGTATTAAAGTGCATATTTCTTCTACCTTATCATCTGCCAAAGCCAGCACCGCAGCCATCGTACCTGGTACCAATTCACAAGCTTTCTGCATCGCTTTTGCCCTGATGGAAACCAGTTTAAACGCATCTTCAAAACTCAACACGCCATTGGCAACCAGCGCACAAAATTCGCCCAATGAATGTCCTGCAACCATATCCGGCTTTGCATCTGCCAACGTTTTAAATGCTATTACCGCATGTAAAAAAATTGCCGGTTGTGTTACATTGGTTTGCTTCAGATCTTCATCGGAGCCGGTAAACATTATGTCAGAAATTCGAAAGCCCGCAATTATATTTGCCCGCTCAAATAATTCTTTTGCCATTGGGCTGGTATCATATAAATTTTTCCCCATTCCGCTAAACTGACTTCCCTGGCCGGGAAATACGTATGCATGTGCCATCATTTATTTTTTATTTCAACTGCAAATAAAATAAAAAATCCCTCATAAAGAGGGATTGATATTTTTGCAGCAATATATCTCAGTGCAATTTTGCACTGATTAGTTTTACAAACTCAGTACGGGTTTCATTTTTTTCAAACTCACCCCAAAATGCAGATGTTGTAGTTACTGAATTTTGTTTTTGCACTCCTCTCATCATCATGCACAGATGCGACGCTTCAATTACTACTGCTACTCCCAAAGGATTAAGTGTTTCCTTTATTGCATTTAATATTTGGTGGGTTAGTCTTTCCTGTACCTGTAAACGCCTGCTGTATACATCAACCACCCTGGCTATTTTACTTAAACCGGTAATCCAGCCATTTGGAATATATGCTACATGCGCTTTGCCATAAAAAGGCAGCATATGGTGTTCGCACATACTATACAACTCAATGTCTTTTACAATAATCATTTCACTCACCTCTTCATGAAATTTGGCAGAATTCAATATAGCGTTGGCATCCTGCTGATATCCCTGCGTCAAAAACTGCATGGATTTTGCCACTCTTTCAGGCGTTTTCGCAAGCCCTTCCCTGTTTACATCTTCGCCCAATAAACAAAGCGCATGTTTATAATTTTTTACAAGACTGGCAGTAGTAACTTCATCATACTGCTCTATTTTTCTATATGCCATTGTAATAAATTATGGTAAATTTTATTATTATTAGGTGTAACAATACAAGTCATATTTTGTTGTCTAAGTATCTGTTTTATTTAGAATTACAAACAGAAATTAATCAATTAGCAGGATATTCTACAAAATTCCTTTCTGTTTCATACAGCCTTACTTTCAGCTCAAACGCCGCTTCAATCTTTTCTCTTAAAATATTATATATCACTACTACAATATTTTCTGCTGTAGGATTCAACTGTTTAAATTCCAACGTATCCAGGTTTAAATTTTTATGATCAAACCTTTCCAGTACATTTTCTTTTATAAGGTCGCTAAGCAATTTCATGTCGTACACATAGCCTGTTACAGCATCAGGCACTCCGGTTACTTTTACAATCAATTCATAATTATGCCCATGAAAGTTTGGATTATTGCATTTGCCAAAAACACTGTTGTTCCTTGCTTCATCCCACATGGGATTGTGCAAACGATGGGCAGCATTAAAATGTTCTTTACGGTAAACGGCTACTTTATTGTTCATGGTAATTATACTCGTTTAAATTAATAGTTGATGGAGAATAACACAGTTTTCACCTATTTAACATTATACTGATAAAACAAAGTGTGCTATAGTTTATAATAAAGGAAATTCGATTACTAACATTCTCAGCCGATAAAGTAAAACAACTTATTACACCAATTGTTTGCATAATAAACCATTTAATTTCCGAAATACTCTACAAAAATCCGGGGTGTTTCATATAATTTAAGACAATGCAATTGTACTGCCGGGGGTAAATAAGGTATTAATTGTTCCCATATAGCAATCACTAAATTTTCAATTGAACACAGTTTACCTGCCATAAATTCTACATCAACATTCAAATTTTTATGATCTAATTTTTCTATTATATGCTCATTAACAATAGTGCTGAGTCTTTTTACGTCATATACAAAACCAGTGTCAGGATTAGGGTATCCCTTTATAGTAACATGCAATTCAAAGTTATGCCCATGCCAGTTTTCATTGGCACATTTACCAAACACTTCTTCGTTTTGTTCATGGCTCCATACCGGATTAAATAACCTGTGCGCTGCATTAAAATGTTCTATCCTGGTTATATACACCATCCTCACTTAAAATTTTTGCAAAGGTACTTGCTAAATCCTGAAATATGAAGTGTAAGTACGATTTTTGCCAAATGTATATTTTACTTGTTGCCGCTACAAAATTTGAAATTGAACCCACTTTATTGTTGCTTGAAAAGCCACAAAACAAGTTTAATAATCATAACATAGAAGTTTTAATTACCGGAGTAGGACAGGTTAATACAACTTATTTTTTAACCCAAAATCTGCTAAACAAAAAACCCGGTTTGGTAATACAAGCCGGCATTGCAGGAACATTTAGTAAACAGGTATTATTAGGCCAAACAGTACTCATAAAACAGGATACATTTGGAGATACGGGCATGGAAGAAAAGCAACACTTTACCACTTTATTTGATGCAGGATTTGCGAAAAAAAATGATTACCCTTTTAATGACGGATGGCTCGTTAATGATACGACCAAACTGTTTGACAAGCTGTCATTACATGCTGTGAAAGGTATCACGATAAACAAAATAAGCGACAGTTTGTTTCAGAGGCAACAACTGGTACAGCATTTTAACCCGGCTACTGAAAGCATGGAAGGCGCCGCATTTCATTATGTTTGTTTGCAGCAAAAACTTTGCTTTATACAAATAAGAGGCATCAGTAATACCGTGGGGGAAAGAGATAAAAGCAAATGGGCCATGAAAGATGCTATCCTGAACTTAAATATTGAACTGGAAAAAATACTTATAAACTTACCATGAAATTTACCTTAGGATTTTCGCCCTGCCCCAATGATACTTTTATTTTTGATGCGCTGGTGAACAAAAAAATAGACACCGGAAATATCCAATTTGAAACAGTGCTGGAAGATGTTCAAACCCTTAACCAATGGGCAATGCAGGGTAAACTTACTATATCCAAACTTAGTTATGGTGTATTACCATTGGTATTGGATACCTACGCAGTATTAAATAGCGGCAGTGCTTTAGGCAGAGGCGCAGGGCCATTATTAATTGCTGGCAGCAACCCAGTCACCAATAATATAGAGGAAAATACCATTGCCATACCTGGCGAGCAAACCACTGCACATTTACTTTTTTCGCTGGCCTATCCAAAAGCAAAAAAGAAGATTTTTTTACGGTATGATGCCATTGAGGATTTTGTTAGTAATGGTAATGGCTTGGGTGTAATTATCCATGAAAATCGTTTTACTTATGCAGATAAAGGTCTTAAAAAAATTATTGATTTGGGCAATTTCTGGGAAAAAGAAACCGGCAATCCAATCCCACTGGGAGGCATTGTTATTAACCGTGAAGTTGATATAAATATTCAACGGAAAATAGACGGGCTTATTAAAAAGAGTATCGAATATGCTTTTAGTAATTACCCGCGGTTAAATGATTATATCCGCAACAATGCCCAGGAAATGAGTGAGGAAGTAATACGTAAACATATTGAGCTTTACGTAAATGATTATTCTATAAATTTAGGAGAAGTAGGAAAAGATACAGTAAAAAAATTGCTGCAGGTTTACCAGCAATTACATAACTGCACTATTGATTATGAAAACATTTTTGTGAGTTAACAAAAATAAAGTTGACAAAATTATTTTTGTTTAAGCGCCAGTCCATAGACTTCCAAACAACGTTTTCTTGCAAAATCATGGTCCACAATTGGCTTGGGATAATCAAAACTTTCCAGTTCCGGAACCCAGCGGCGGATATACTTTAATTCTTTATCAAATTTTTCTGTTTGCAAACGGGGATTAAATATTCTAAAATACGGAGCAGCATCGCAACCGCTGCCAGCCGCCCATTGCCAGCCTCCATTATTGGCTGCCAAATCGAAGTCCAGTAATTTTTCCGCAAAATATGCTTCTCCCAGGCGCCAGTCTAATAGCAGGTGTTTGGATAAAAATGAAGCAACAATCATGCGCACCCTGTTGTGCATAAACCCGGTTTCGTTTAATTCCCTCATACCAGCATCAACAATCGGGTAACCGGTTTGTCCCTTGCACCAGCATTCAAATTCACCGGTATCTTTTCTCCAGTTAATGGTATCGTATTGTGGCTTAAAAGCCTTGCCCCTGCCTACTTTGGGAAAATGCCATAAGATCATGTGGTAAAAATCCCTCCATATTAATTCATTCAGATATGTTTCGGAAAGTTGCCTGCTATGAGCAGCAAGTTCCCGGATACTGATGGTGCCAAAACGTAAATGAACACCTAATTTTGAAGTGCCTGCAATTGCAGGAAAATTTCTTTGTTCCGCATATTTTTTTATCAGTTCTTCCTTCAATGATTTGGAAGGAAATGTTTTTCCCGGTGGGGTAAAACCCATAGAAGATAAAGACAGTATTGACTGTGCAGGCTGCGGATAAAAATTGTTGAAATACTTTTTTGTTGGATAAGGCCTTAAATGATCCTCATTTAAAATAGATTTCCATTTACGGCTGTAAGGTGTAAAAACGGTATAAGGTGTTCCATCATCTTTTACTACTTCCGCCTTCTCCAAAATAACCTGGTCTTTGTATGTTTGAAAACTAATACCCTGCTCTTTTAATAATTTGCTAATAGCAATTTCTCTTTCCAATGCATACCATTCATAATCGTGATTGGCAAATACTGTATCAATTTTGTATTTGGTTGCCAATTGTTTAAAAATATCCAGAGGCGTTCCATAATAAACTTCCAGTGAGGATCCTCTAGCGGCCAATACGGCCTGCATTTCTCCAAGTGCTGCATAAATAAACTCTACCCTTCTATCCGCTTTTTCTTCCAGTTTATCCAGTATATTTTTATCGAAAATAAAAATTGGTATAACTGGCTTACTGCTTTTTAAAGCATGGTAAAGTCCTGCATTATCCGTTAGCCTCAGGTCTCTGCGAAACCAAAATACGTTTACACTTTCAATACTACTTTTGTCCATGATCATCCCATTAATTTATGACAAAATAGTTAACAGCGGTATCAATAAATAGTTGAAAAAATAGCAGCATAAATTTTTTGTGTGATTGTATTTGCGTACACGGTATCTTCAATGTGCTGCACCCATCTTATATTGTATATACTGTTGGTTAAAAAAATTTCGTCTGCATTTTGCAAATCTGTTTTGGTAATTTCTTTTTCAATAATCTGCCAACCCCTATCCATTAATTCCTGTATAATTTTCTTACGCATAATTCCTGCAACACAGCCCTCTTTTAAAGACGGTGTAAATATTACATCGTCTTTAATTAAAAATATATTGGCAATGGTTGTATCGCAAATATTACTTTGGGTATTTAAAATAACAGCATCATTCCATTTTTCTTTTTTGGCTTTCAGTGCTCCTAAAATGTAAGGCAGATAATTGTTATGTTTTATATTACTCAGAATATCGCAGCTTTTTTTTGCTTCTTCATAAATACCCAAAACAAGTCCGTTGCTGTTCCATTTACCATTGTTATCTTGTAAAAGCCAGCTTTGAATAATATAATTTGGCAAATAATTTTTGGCATCATACAAACCGCCATCTCCTCTAAATACATTCAACCTTATTCTGGCATTATTTTCCTGATTATTTTTTTTTGCCAACACAATAATTTCTTTCTGTAATTTATCCGGTGTAAAATGTTTTGGCAAGTCGAATTGCAACACACTCATGCCTTTCCATAATCTTGCAAAATGTTCATCCTCCAGCACAAGGTGTCCATTTTTCATTTTGATGGTTTCAAATAAACCATCTCCATAGCGTAATGCACGGCTGTCCGCACCAACCACCAACGTTCCTTCAGCAAAAATTTTTCCGTTGCAATTAAAATAATTCATAAATAATAAAATGAGCAGTAATGTATTTGTTTTATCTTTTTAATTTGAAGGAAAAACTTCAATAAAAATCCCACCAAAGTAAATTTGATGGGACATTTCTTCATTGAGGTTGTAAGAGAAAAAAATTAGTATAAAGATGCGATTTATTCTATTAATTATTTTAAACAATTTTTATTAAAGTTGATCAATGTATCCATTTTAGCGTTCTTCATTTAATATATTGTTCTTTACTGCATACATTATTAATCCGGCTGTACTTTTTGCGCCGGTTTTAACTTTTAATTTATCCCTTATGGCTTCTACAGTGCGGGGACTAAGGTCTACCATATCTGCAATTTCCTTGGTAGTTTTTTCTTCGCACATTAATTTTAAAATCAGCATTTCTTTATCATTTAACTGTGCTTCCTGCTGAACTAATTTTTGTGGCGTTACCTGGTGACGTTGCTTAAGGTTTGTAAGCAATGCTTTGTTGGTAAGTAAATTAAAAAAATAATCCTGCTCAAAACAGGTTTTAATGGCCTCGTAAATAACTTCAATGTCGCTGGTTTTACTTAAATAACTGTTAGCTCCTAATTCCATCAGTTTTGTTATCATGCTATGATCTTCCAGCATCGTAAGCATAATTACCTTAATATCTGGCCAGTTCTTTTTTATTTCCGGCAGCGTAGTTATCCCGTCCATTACGGGCATTTGAATATCCAATAAAATAACATCCGGCTGAATCGTTTTTAACATCGTAAGCAAATGCATACCATTATCGGCTTCCGCAATTACCACAATATCATTTTTTGAACTTAGGGCAGTTTTTACACCGGCGCGGTAAAGTACATGGTCATCTGCAATTAACACTTTTATAGGTTCCAAATTTATTGGGTTTTAGAAATAAACGGGATTTAATAATATTTAGTAAATATCCCTTCGTAACAAAGTGCAATATCCAGCTATTTTTAATACTATTAATAGGATAAGTACGTGTTATTTGAAGTAGGAATTTTACTATGCTTTGATTTAAATTTTTCTAAATTAAAACAATATCTGTCAGGCTCTAAATTTCTTTTAATCTTTTTTCTGAGTATTAATAAAAACTTATACCATTTTATAAAAACGCCAGGGGTAGTTATAAAATTATTCAATGAGCTTGTTTCTCATCCCATACATAATTAAGCCGCCAATAGTTTTTGCATTTACCTTTGTTTTCATATTTTGCCGTATTGTTTCAATTGTTCGGGGACTAAGAAAAATGGTTTTGGATATTTCTTCGGTGGTTTTATCCTCTGCAAGTAATTGTAAAATTTTTATTTCTTTTTCGTTAAAACGTATGGCTGTATTGGCGCTATAATGTTGCCGCACACTTTTTTTCTGCATCAACTTTCCCATCACGGCTTTATTCACAAGATCATTAAAATAAAAATCTTCATTCATGCAAGTGAGTATTGCTTCATATATTTCGTCAGGGTCGGTTGTTTTGGTAAGATAAGCGTTGGCGCCCATTTCCATCATTTTACTAATCATCTGGTGATCATCGTACATGCTTAGTACAATAATTTTTATTCCATCATATTCTTTTCGGATTAGTTCAATACCGTTAATACCATCTATTTCGGGCATCCGGATATCCATCAATAATACCTCGGGCTTTTTAATGGCAATCTTATGCATCATATCCTTTCCATCTTCTGCTTCCCAAAGCATTTTAAGATTGGGCTTGCCGGAAAGCGCCATCTTTATTCCATCTCTAAATATTTTGTGATCGTCAGCAATAGCAATTTTTATTAAATAATCCACAGAGATTGACATAAGACGAAGGAATTAATTGGGTTTATCACTAAATTAAGTGTTTGCACTTACTTTACGATATTGTTTTGAAGAAAATTTCAATTTGATTTTATATAATTTTTATCATGGTGTTAATTTTTTAACAAGCGAATAACGCAATTTATACTCTGATATTGCGTACCTGTACTCAGTAATTATACCAATCCGCATAAAACGATCTATTTTTATTTTTATCAAAATATCTAAATAAATATTTTAAAATCCCCAATTAATTGATGAATTGTTACCCGTTCATTTGACCAGTAACACTTTTTTCATTTTGAGAAAATTGCTTTATCACTAAGCTTTTATCTATTGTTTATAAATCATTTTACAGACTACAGATTTCCTGCCAAAAGCGCCGCCTGATTACAGAATTTTTTACTTTAAAAATATTTAATAATCGCTTTGGTAATTTTACTATGGTATGATTACTTCAAAACTAAATAGTAAATTTACTAATTAACGGGCGTATGTTTACTCAACTTTATACAGGATATTACTAAGTACTTTTCGCTAAGATCCTTAATGGTATTGCATGTTAGTAAAACAAAACGTTTAAATATATATAGTACCCATTGTTCATGATAATAATTTATATGATGTTTACATCTCGGAATCATTCTTAAATCTTTAAACTAATTTATTATGTACGGAGGACTCGTTCACCCACCAAAATCGTTTTAATGATTTAATAAATATTTTTTGAAAAAAGTTATTTACTTTTGAAAAAATAATTTATTATCATAGAAATTTTACGAAATTTTACTTATCTCTCAGAGATTACACCTTTCTTTTTTTGTTTATTATTCTTCCAAAGAATTATTACCAAAGAAATGAAGGTGTTTTTTGTATATACAATTGTTGTTGCACTATTTTTAATTATTTATCTGCCAGCTCTTCATATTCTTACTTCTTATTACTTCTTTATTATCAGGCTTTTTTTGTTGCTTGAATTTATCATACTTTCAATGTTATATATTTCTATTTTCAAAAGTAATAAAAGTAAACAATTTATTGTTTTATCGATATGTTTTTATGTACTTTATTGGATTTACAATTTTTACAATAGTAAGTTTTCGGAATTTGATTTTATACCACTTGTGGTGGAATGCTTATTTTTTACCCTTTTAATCGTTTATTATTTTTATGATTTGATACAACATAATTTTACTATACCGCTTTATCAATT
>NZ_JACMOO010000324.1 GCF_014377975.1 Ferruginibacter sp. | reverse complement strand
TTTTTAAAAGAACAGTTTGGCTTGAATGAATATTGGGAAGGCTTTACCACTGGTTGTCTTGCTTTGGGTGCTATAGCTGGTTGTATTATTGCAGGATGGGTGACCGAAAAATATGGTCGCCGTCCGGGTCTGTTAACTGCTGCATCCTTATTTACTCTTTCGTCTGTAGCAATGGCAATGGCTCCTTCAAGAGATATTTTTATTATAGCCAGATTTTTTGCAGGTGCCGGAGTTGGTATGGCATCCATGTTATCTCCTTTATACATTGCAGAAATTGCGCCAGCGCACATTCGTGGCCGCATGGTGGCAATTAATCAACTAACGATTGTAATTGGCATACTAATAACTAATTTGGTGAACTACTCTTTAAGAAACAATGGTACTGATGCATGGCGCTGGATGTTTGGCCTTGGTGCGGTGCCTTCAACTTTATTTATTTTGGGTGTTCTATGGTTACCGGAAAGCCCACGCTGGCTTATGCAGGCAGGCAGGCAGGGCAAAGCTCAAAAAATATTAATTAAGATCGGCGGTGAAATTTATGCAGGAGAATCTTTATCAGCCATTAGTAAAAATATTTCAGTTATTACTAAAGTAAAGTATAGTGCTGTTTTTGAAAAATCTGTTTTACCTGCCGTGATGATCGGTATTGGATTGGCAGTGTTTCAGCAACTATGTGGTATCAATGTAGTATTTAATTATACCGCAGTTTTATTTGAAAGTATTGGCTTTTCAAAAGATGACCAATTATTAGAAACTGTATTTATTGGCGGGGTTAATTTAGTATTTACTTTATTGGCAATATTGCTGGTAGATAAAATCGGCAGAAAACCGTTGATGTTGGCAGGTGCCGGTGGGTTAGCAATTTTATATATCATTATTTCTGTTTTGCTTGGTACAAAATCTGCAAGTGTTTCCTGGTTTTTACTGGCAGCAATTGGCTTGTATGCTACATCCTTAGCGCCGGTTACCTGGGTATTGATATCTGAAATATTCCCTAACAAAATAAGGATTGCTGCTACGGCTGTAGCAGTATTGTGTTTGTGGGCTGCCTATTTTATTTTGACCTTCACTTTTCCTATTTTGTACAGCCGGCTTCACGATAAAACATTTTATATTTATGCCGGTATTTGTTTAATCGGTTTACTGTTTATCTGGTTAAAAGTAAAAGAAACAAAAGGTAAAACATTGGAAGAAATGGAAGGCTTCTTCACGGGGCATTAACTTAAATACTTTTAACTGATTCTTTTTGTTCTGTAAGCAACTGGCGACATTCCCATCAATTTGGTAAACATTCTCGAAAAATAATAGGGGTCCTCTATACCCAGTTTATCCGCTATTTCCTTTATCCTAAAATCCGTAAATAGTAAGTACTGGCAAGCTTTCTGTACTTTCAGATGGTTAAAATATTCTATTGGGGGAAATCCTGTTTTTTTTTTGAATAAAGATGAAAAATGGGATACCGATAAATTTACTGATTGCGCCATTGTTTTCAATGGAATCATTTCATGTATATGTTGCTGCATGTAACTGATAGAAACATTAATAGTATCAATGCTTTGTTTTTTATCCGCTACATTATAATTATCATTGAAAATAAAAGAAGTTAAAAAATGCTGCAGGCACATATTGACATAACATAAATTATCATTGCTGTAGCCCATTTCGAGATTGGAATACATGTCTTCAAATAAACGGATACGGCTGTCCTGGTAGTCAACAGAACCTTTATAACTACTGTTTTTTAATTGAAATTTTTTCAAAATACTATTGGTAATATTTCCTTTAAAATGAATCCAGTAAATAGTCCATGGACTTGTTTCATCTGCAGAGTAATGGTGTGCAACGCCTTGCGGTATAATAATAAAATCACCCGGGTTTAGTTGATACCCTTCTTTTTTTATTTGTGCACTGCCCTTTCCTTCGCAACAATAGATTAATATATGTTGGTCGCTGCCATGTTCTCTTTCCCTGTAATGAAACTTAGCATTTGGATAATAACCAATGTCAGTAATGTATGCACCTGCGATCAAAGGATTGGGGCTGCAATATTTTGCCAGTATTGTTCTTGGCAGTACAATTGCCCGTTGCCCGGCAAATCCTTCTTTTTTTCTTAGCATAGTGCAATAATAATATAATCCATCATAACAGACAATTATTCCATTAAGCGGTAGGTAGTCTGCCAGTACTTTTGTATCCGGTTAATTACAAACTTGCTATTATGATAAATACTGTTGCTGTATGGCATGAAAAAATATTGATTCCTACCTATGGTATTGGTGAACCTGAAAAAAACCCAATTTTTTTAGAGAAAAGAGTCTATCAGGGAAGTAGCGGAGCAGTATATCCTCACCCCGTAATTGAAAAAATTTTAGATGAAAAATTTGACAAAGAATACGATGCTATCTTTTTGGAAAATGAGTATGTTAAAATAATGATTTTACCAGAGCTAGGCGGAAGAGTGCATCGGGCATATGATAAAATTCGTAAAAGAGATTTTATTTATTATAACCAGGTAATTAAGCCGGCACTGGTTGGTTTAACAGGTCCATGGATTAGTGGCGGCATTGAATTTAACTGGCCACAGCATCACCGCCCCTCTACTTATGAACCTATTGATTTTACGATTGAAGAAAATGCAGACGGCAGCAAAACAGTATGGGTAAATGAAGTGGAAAAAATGTTCAGAACAAAGGGTATGGCAGGTTTCACTTTATATCCCGGTAAAGCATATCTTGAAATAAAAGTACGTTTATATAACAAAACATCTTTCCCTCAAACCTTTCTCTGGTGGGCTAATCCCGCTGTTAAGGTGAATGATTTTTATCAGTCGGTTTTTCCTCCGGATGTACATGCGGTGTATGACCATGGCAAAAGAGATGTAAGCGATTTCCCCATTGCAACCGGCACTTACTATAAAGTAAATTATGCACCCGGCACAGATATTTCCATGTATAAAAATATACCCGTGCCTACTTCTTACATGGCGGTACAATCGGGTTATGATTTTATTGGCTGCTACGAACATGATACGCAGGCCGGTATGCTGCATGTTGCCAATCATCATGTATCCACAGGCAAAAAACAATGGACATGGGGCAACGGTGATTTTGGTAAAGCCTGGGACAGAAATCTTACCGATGAAGATGGCCCATACATTGAATTAATGTGTGGTGTTTTTACAGATAATCAGCCAGACTTTGCCTGGATACAGCCCAACGAAGAAAAAAGTTTTGAGCAATATTTTATGCCTTATGCTGAAATAGGGATGGTTAAAAATGCCAGTAAAGAAGCAGCGCTTAATGTTGATTTTAATGGTGACGAAATACTATTGAAAGTTTATGCTACTGCAGTATATCCAAATGCAGTTATACAGATTTTTGAAAATGCGGTGTTGCTAAATGAATTCACTACTGATTTATCTCCACTAAAAAGTTACCAACAATCGGTGCAGTTAAATAGTCCATTTTTACCGGAAGAAATAAAAGTAATTGTAAACGATAGCAAAGAAAATATACTGGTAAGTTATCAGCCGGAACGGAAAATTGAAAAGGAAATACCACA
>NZ_JACMOO010000323.1 GCF_014377975.1 Ferruginibacter sp. | reverse complement strand
GGCCCCGGCTTTTCTGTAAATGGTTTACGCAAAATACCTTTCCGTTCCATAGGCATCAACTTTACCTGGAAGTTTGGAAAGCTGGAATTTAAAAAGGACAACAGGAACAAGGAGAGTGAAGGGGCTGCGCCGTTGGATTAATAAACCAGCAAAACAAATTTGCCGGTTATTAATAAATTGCTGTAATTAAAAAAAGGGTGATCGTTTTGCGAAAAGATAATTATAAGCCTTCATCAATTATAGTAAGGCTTATTTATTTTGGTAAAAAATGCATCCTTATAAGTATCACCCACGGGTATTATCTTGGTGCCTATAAAAATCCGGTTTCTTTCAACGCTGTCAATTTTTTCAAGCGAAACAATATAGCTTTTGTGCACCCGTATAAAACGGGTGGTAGGTAAATTTTCCTCCATAGTTTTAAAGTTTTGCAGGATAATTAATTTTTCTGTTTTTTTATTGATAGCGATGTAATCTTTTAATCCTTCTATAAATAAAATTTCCTCAAAATTTACCTTTACCATTTTACCATCTGTTTTTACAAATAAATAATTCTTAGTTTCACTGGTATTGGATATTACAGTCATTTCTTTAACGGTAGCAGGGCTTTGTAAAACCTGCCTTGCTTTTTCAACTGCTTTGCAAAACCGGCCGAAGGTGATTGGTTTTACCAGGTAGTCAATTACATTATGTTCATACCCCTCTAATGCATATTCGGTGTAGGCAGTGGTTAATATTACCGGTATTTTATTCTGAATAATTTTTCCTTATTTGCATACCAGTAAGGTCGGGCATCAGTATATCCATAAAGGCCAGTTGAACCGTATTGCTTTGCAGATATTCCAATGCAGCCAACGATTCACTAGTTTCAAAAAAACCAGGTTTAAAAAGTGAATTTTTTTGATGTAATTGGTAAGCAACGACAAAGCCCAGGGCTCATCATCTACCGCAATGCAAATAATTTTATTGGTATTCATTTACAATTGAATGTTAAGGTTAGTGGTAAAGATATTATTGCGGTTTTTTATTTCAAGTATGTGCTTTCCGGGATACAATAAAGCCAGCCGCTTTGTACATTTAGTAAACCTATGCCATTGCTTTCATCCTTATGACCCTTACTGATATAGTTACTTGTAGTAAAAAGAAGGGTTTTATTTTCAATTGTAAGGTTTATTCTAAAAGGATACTCCTCTTTATTGGTAATACCATGTTTAAAACCATTTTCAACAAATGGAATTAATAAAAGCGGTGCAATCTGCACGTTGTCAATATTGCCTGTAACATTAAACTGTACACTGTTGGCGATATTGATTCTTACCATCTGCAGTTCAATAAAATTTTGTAGATAGGCTACTTCTTTAGCCAACAAAATTTGTTGAACATCACTCTCCGTCATTACATACCGCATTATGTTGCTGAGCTTTTCAATAGCTGGCAATGCCTTTGCCGATTTCTGATATACCATGGCATATATATTATTCATGGTATTAAAAATAAAATGAGGGTTTACCTGGTTGCGTAAAAAAGACAATTCGGCTTGTTGCTTTTGTTATACCAGCACAGCCTTATCCTTTTCGCTTTGTATGTAATGTGTAACGGTCCAGAAAACAGTACTCATCATTATCAACCCGGCACATTCAAAAAAATTATCTACGGTATATGCCAGCAGCGTAGTACCCGCATTGTAATTTCGCATACCCCACCATTAAAAAAGCCAAACTTCTTCTATAGTATGTCTGGCAATAATAAACGCAGCGAGTAATAATAACCAGGATGCAACTAATTTTATGTAGGCATTCTTTTTAAAAAAGCAGGCATTATAAAAAGATAGTTGACATAAAAACTGCCAATAAAAGGATGTATGCTGAAATAGCAAAGGGGTTAGTAAGCCGTTGTAATGAAAACACATATTTCGGTTTAAATAATTGCCGCCTAACTTCATCCCACCCAAATACATAAAAAAAGTAAAAGGCATGTAGTGCTATAATGTGTTTTTTTTTCATTGCTGCTTATCCCTAATTTATTTCGATCCATAAATCTAGCCGCAATTAAGCTGACAGGCCTGAAAATTATATCAACCGTTGTAAAATACATACCAACTCCTTTACAATACCGGCCAACGGGTAGGTTTATAAAATAGTGGTTAGTAGTATAAAACTACCTGTTGGTAGAATAATAAAAAAAACCTACGCAGTTGCCTCCAATTTCGAGTTACTAAAACAACGCAACATGAAAAGCCTTAAGTTAATAATTATATTAATAGTTTTATTTCAAACAGCGTTTACCCAAATTGAAGTAGAAGGTAAAATATTAACCAGTGAACAAAAATCTATTGGTTATGCTACCATTGCGCTGCTGGATAGCAGTAAAAAAATCATTGCCAATACTGTATCTGACGAGCAAGGGATCTTTATATTTAAAGATTTGCAAAAAGGAAAACTTACCCTGCAAATTAGTATGACTGGTTTTGAACAACACCGACAACCGTTGGTATTAACAAACAGTATTGAACCTCTGGCAACAGGCAATATAGTACTGCAAAAAGCTATTGGAAATTTGCAAAACGTAACCGTGGCTATTAAGAAAAAATTTATTGAAGAAAGAGCAGACAGAACCATCTTAAATGTTGAGCAGCACATTATGGCAAGTGGCAGCAGTGTATTTGAAATGATAAAAAAGGGGCCTGCGATTAGCAGCGATAAAGATGATAACTTAAAATTAAAAGGGACCGTCGCTCAAATTTATATTGATGGCAAACCGGCTAATTTAAGCGGACAATCCCTAACCGATTACCTTAAAAATTTACCTGCTGATATGGTGACTAAAATAGAAATCATCGCCAGCCCCAATAGTAGTTTTGAAGCGCAAAGCAGTGCAGGCATCATCAATATCAAATTAAAAAAAAGTGATCAGCAAGGCCTGAATGGTACGGTAAATATTGGTATGGCCAAAGCACGTTACGGTAAAGTAAATGGCGGATTGAATTTAAATTTTCGCCAGGGCAAATGGAATGTATTTACCAATATAAATAGCGGTATTTACAATACCTTTAATGAACTTACACTTAATAATATTGCCACAACAAATACCGGTGTTATTTATCAAAGCAGGAGAAATTACTGGAATCCAACCGCTAATGCCGGTACTATTAAAGCAGGTGTAGATTACAGCCTGGATAAAAATACTACACTGGGCTTTTTTACCAACCAAAATCTCTCCTCATCCAAAGAACCGGTAACGAACACCACAACTTTTAGCGATAATAACAAACAACCTTACGCCTTTGTAAATACTATTAAAACCGATGACAAATACAGCAATAATGCCACTTATAATATTAACCTGAAAACATTGCTGGACAGCCTTGGAAGCGAATTGAATATTGATGCAGACCTTGCAACCTTCAATGCGAATGGTACAGATATAAATACAAATTATTTTGTAAATACAGTAAGGCAAAAACTACGGGCTGATTATATTTTTAGAAATCGTGTGCCTGCTAAAGTAATGATCTACAGCGCTAAAATTGATTACGTAAAACAAGTGAATGAGAAAGCAAAAATTGCTTTTGGCGTAAAAATAAGCCGGGTAAATATGGATAATAATTTAATAGCAGATTCACTGCAATTAAGCACTGGCAACTGGCTGGTGGATGATACCCGAAACAATCAGTTTATCTATACAGAAAACTTACAGGCTGCTTACAGCAATGTAAATTTCAGGTATAAAAAATGGGAATTTCAGATAGGGCTGAGGGCTGAGCGAACAAGCTATATTGCTAATTCTGTTACCAACAATACCGTTGATAAAAAGCAATACGTCAGTTTATTTCCCAGTGTATTTGCCACTTTTAAAATAAACGATAGTCACCAGTTTAATGTCAATTTTACCAGGTGAATCAGCAGACCGGGATACAGCAGTCTTAATCCATTTTTAAGCTATATTGATCCCTTTACTATTTTTGCCGGTAACCCTTATTTACAACCCGCTTTTAATTATAATTTTGAAATAAAACACAGTTATAAAGATTGGTTGTTCAGTAATATCAGTTACCGTTACCAAACTAATATGAGGGATAATGTAGTAACCCAAAACGATAATAAAACCATCACCACTACCATTGATAGAAACATAGGAAAATCGCATTATCTAAACGGGGATATTACCATAGTAATCCCCCTCACAAAATGGTGGAGTGCAGAAAATAATGCCGGCATCAATTATGAAAAAGATATCAGTACTTATCCCGGCTACGAATATGCAACCGGCAATATTAACGGCTACTTCAGCTGTGACAATACTTTTATTTTGTCAAAAGAGTATAAAGTTCAGGTTGGGTTTTATTACTCTACCCCAGCTATAAGTAGCTTTACTAAACTCTTAAACAGCTATGGCGGTAACATTGGAATACAAAAACAATTATGGCAAAAAAAGGCTACCATTAAATTAAGTGTTACCAACATTGGCATAAATGCTTACAGGGCTTATTTAAAAAATGACAATTTAAACCTGTACTGGAAAAATGTATCGGAAGGCCCAAGAGTAGGAATAAACATCAGCTATCGTTTTGGTAAATCTACTATCAAAGCAAGTCGCCAGCGCAAAACGGCGGGTGCAGAAGAAAGCGGCAGGGCGGGATTTTAAATACATTCTATTCGGTATGAGTTTTAAGTTTTCAACGACACAAAAATATTTAAAATGAAAATAATTAATGATATGTGTAGCATTTATTAAGCCTGGCATATTTGCTGGTTATGAAAGAATGCTATATTTTTTTAGACAACATTTTAAATTAAAAACAGCCGACAAAAAATGAATGATAAAAAGTTCTCTATTTGTTTGTTGCAACATTTCTTTTAAAACTATCATTCACCAAGTACACGCCAGCGATGGTTACCGCTCCACCGATAGCTACATAAATATTTAATCTTTCATTAAAAATTAAAGCCCCTAAAAGAACAGCCACCACTGGATTGCTATAAGCGTATATGGATGCCCGTGAGGTGGGTAAATGCTGTAAAACATACACATAGGCAATAAAACTTAATACAGAGCCAAACACCACTAGGTAACTTACAGCGAGCCAGCCGTTCATAGGAATATCGTGGAGGTTGATCATATCTCCGGTGGTGTAAGTAATACTAAATAAAGCAACAGAAGAAATAACCATTTGCAGCCCCATACTAAAATAAGGATTAAAGCCACTGCTGTGTTTTTTGGTATATAAACTTCCCAAGGCCCATGAAATACTGGCCACAAAAGACAGTAAAATACCAAAACGAAAATCAGCATTTAAAAAATCTTTCAGGTGATCGTAAAAAATAATGCAGATGCCGCCAAAGCCAAGCAGCATGCCGGCCAGCGCTTTTCCGGGGAGGCGGTTTCCTTCAAACAAAGTGAAAATAACTATCCATAAAGGCATAATAGCGGCTATTATGGCTCCTAAACCGCTCGAAATATATTTTACACCCCAGGTGGTTAGGGTATTGCTAAGCATAAAATTTAAGGCACTCAATATTAAAATAGTTACCCACTGTTTACCTTTTGGCCAGGGATGTTTGGTATATAAAAAATACAAAAGGTAAATACTTCCACCCAATATCTGGCGAATAGCGCACATTTGAATAGCGGGTATATATTTAACGCCTTCTTTAGAAGCGATCCAGGTGGTACCCCAAAAAAAACATACCCATATCAATGCCAGCATGGGTTTACCACCAGGCCGGTTAAAGGGTGTTTTGGCTATGATATTATTGGCTAATATTTTCATTGTTTACCCAAGCCGAGCTTCAGGACTTAATGTTTAAAATGGCGCAACCCGGTAATAACCATGGCGAGGTTATTTTGTTTGCAGTATTCAATAGAATCTTTGTCCCGTATAGATCCCCCAGGCTGTATAAAGGAATGGATGCCTGCTGCATGTGCAATTTTTACGCAATCATCAAAAGGAAAAAATGCATCGCTCGCCAATGCGGCACCTGTTAAATCAAAATTAAATTGTGTTGCTTTTTCTATTGACTGACGTAAAGAATCTATCCTGGAAGTTTGTCCGCAACCTTTTCCAATGAGCTGTTTGTTTTTTACCAATGCAATGGAGTTACTTTTTAAATGTTTGGCTACCAGGTTGGCAAATGAAAGGTCTTCTTTTTCCGCTGCGGTAGTTTCCCTGCCGCCAACTTCTTTCCATTCTGTATAATTGCCCATGTCATTTTGCTGGGTAAGTGTTCCGTTTAAAACTGATTTAAACTGATGCGTAGCCGTTAGCCCGGTTTTTTGTAACAGCAGTATGCGGTTCTTTTTTGTTTGTAAAATTTCCAGGGCGTCTGCATTAAAGGAAGGTGCAATCAAAACCTCGAAAAATATTTCGTTGATGGCTTCGGCGGTTGCTTTATCAATGGCTGCATTGCAAACCAATACGCCACCGAATGCACTTTCCGGATCACCTGCCAATGCCGCATCCCAGGCTTCTTTTACAGTTGGCCTTGATGCAATACCACATGGATTGGTATGTTTGATGATGGCAAAGACAACTTCCCTCAAATCCTCTTCCACAGAGGCAACTTTTAGACTGTTCAAATTTGAATGATTTTCAAATTCGCTTATTAATTGTGCCGCTGCATCCACATCTACCAGGTTATTGTAGGATAATTCTTTACCGTGAAGTTTGTCAAATATTTCTTCCTGATTGCCGTAGAAAATACCCTGCTGGTGTGGATTTTCGCCATACCGCAATACCGTTTTTGTTTTGTCGAAGGGATTGGCAAAAGCAGTTTGATTAAAATAGTTTGATATGGCTAAATCGTAACCGGTGCAAACATCAAAGGCTTTTATGGCAAAGGCACGGCGTTGTGCTAATGTAGTTTCTCCTTTTTGATCTTTTAAAATTTGTTCCAGTAGGGCATAATCTTTTTTTGCAGCAATCACCACTACATCTGCATGATTTTTTGCTGCACCTCTTATCATCGACGGACCGCCAATATCAATTTTTTCAATAATTAGTTTTTCTTTTTCTTCATCTCCGGCTTGAAAGCCGGAGCTAGCCACTTGAAAGCCGGAGCTATTCACCATTGCAACGGTTTCTTCAAAAGGATACAAATCTACAATTACAAGATCCAGTTCAGGAATATTGTATTGCTTCATTTCCTGTACATGGGTGGCATCATTTCTTTTACCCAAAATACCACCAAATACAGATGGGTGCAGTGTTTTAACACGGCCACCCAAAATAGATGGATAACTGGTTAGCGATTCTACCGGAACGCAGGGAACATTCAGGGCTTCAATAAATTGCTGTGTACCACCAGTAGAATAAACGGTAATGCCGAGCTGGTGTAACTCCTTAATTATATTTTCTAATCCATCTTTATAAAAAACAGAAATAAGTGCTGATTGAATTTTTTTGTTCATTTTTTCGGTTAAGGTGGTCTTCGGGGAAGCTTTACGTACCCGGTTTTTTTTGTAATGCGTCAAAATTAAGATTTTTGACCGTAGCAAATATCCTCCCGGTAATTATATTACAACCAAATTGTAAACAAGACAGGAAGTAGAAAATATTTAAAAGACTGTCAAAAAATCAATGCCGGATCAAAAATATTTCCGCCCTGCAATTGCGGTTTATTTCCGCCGGGTTTCTTCCGGGATTTAATGGCTTTTTTTTACCCAGTCCTTTTACAGACTCAATTCGTTCTTTGGCGATGCCGCGACTCAATAGATATCGTTTTGCAATATCTGCCCGTTGAGCAGCAAGCAACAAACAGAATGTATTAATACCTTCTGTTTTATAGGCATAACCGGCAATGGATATTGAAATAGATGGATCTTTTGATAATATGTTCTTCACACTATCCAACACGGAATATGATACGGAAAACAATGAGTATTGCTGATTTATAAAAGGTACTACAATGGCATTTCTATCTGGACATCCATGAGTTTCTATTTCTCCGTATTCATCCGGGCATTCATCGGCTTCGTCTGCAATACCATCCTCATCCCGGTCGTGAATAGCAAGTGGCGGTGGTGGTAAAAGGTAATTAAGCATTATTTCGGCCCTGCAGTTGTACCGGAGTATTTCTGCATTTGTTTTACGGCGTATTGATCTTACATTACCCCAGCCTTTTACAAAACTTAGCTTGCAACTGTCTACGCCTCTTGCAAATAAATAGTCTTTTATCACCAACGCCCTGTTAAGCGATAAGTAATAACAAATGGTATCGCTGCCTTCATCAACATGGGCATATCCGTTTATGGAAAAAAATACCGAATCATTTTTTAGCAGGATATTAACCACGCTATCAATGGCTTTAAAAGTAAATGGCTGAAATAGTGCAGACTGTTTATATTCGAATGGTGCTACCACCGTATCTGTTCTGTACCAGGGTATGCTATCGGTAATATAAAATGGTTTTAAATTTAATGCGGAAGTAGTACGGCAGTCTAAATATGAATCTGATTTTAACGTTTCTGCCGATGCTGAATGGTAATAAATTGTACAACAAAACGCCGTTAGTAAAACACACACAATGCGCAGTTGTAAGCTATGATGATATAAAAATAGATGCTGTTTAATCAATTCGGATTAAAATAAAATATGGGAAAATAAGTGCTGTAAAATCACCAACTTACATGCCAATATCGCATATATACGCTCCTTCAGCCGGTATGGAATAATAATTTAAATGTAAGGCTTTACAATCTTTTTGCCACTGTTCAATTTTCCACAAACTGTTGGAGGCATCAAATATATATTGATCGCAGTTAAAAACGTTGGCAATCTGTGCTATTGAAAGTTTAGGGTTTTTTGAGATAATAATCAAGTCTACCGCAATTTTTTGCTGAACGGGTTCAAAATCAATTTGCTTGTCAATCACCAATATTTTTTTATTTGCAAACTGATAAAATTGCTGTTGTTGAAAAACAGTGTGCATCAAATCGCTGCGCACATTTAATTGCAACGCAATGCGGGCGGGTTTTAAATGAAAGTTTTGCAATACGCCATCCTGTAGTAAAATACTATCTCCCAAAAAATGATAATTGTTGCCGGTAATAAAATCAATGGCCTGGTGTTGCGGTACATTGTACACAATGATCTTCTGCTGTTTTTTTATTTGCCAGTTTGCATAAGCCTGTAGCAATACAAATGCAAATAAACAAATTATTGCCAGCCTAAAAGCGCTTTTATTTTTGTTAATTAGCCACATACCAATGCCAGTTACAACCGCATACAACAACCAGGTAGTAGCAACAGTTGAAGGAATGTTATCCCATACTGCAAAAGAAACCTGGCTTACCCTTAATACTATAATGTTCATCAACAATACCATCCAGCCAACAATTTTACCAATGTAAATGCCCATAAAAGAAATCCACGAAAATGCTACCAGGCCTATCTCTGCAAATAATATGATACCCGATAATGGAACTGCTACAATATTGGTTATAAGAAACAGATTCGGAAACTGGTGGAAATAATAAATGCACACCGGAAATGTAAGCACCTGCGCAGCAAGTGAAATGGCCATCAGTTTCCATATTTCGTTGAGCAGTTTATTTTTTATATAGAACCAGTTGTAAATAGATTTTTGAAAAACAATAATTCCTACAACAGCCAGGTAAGATAACTGAAACCCAACATCCCATAAAAAATACGGATTGTAACATAACATTACAAAAGCTGAACCTGCCAGAGAATTGTAAATGGAAGACTGTTTTGAAACATTTTTACCCACTGCAATAAAAGTGAACATCACGGCAGAACGCAATACAGATGCTGCCGCACCGGTGAGCAGAGCAAACAACCACAGGCAAACTAAAATTAATACCAACTGTGTAATTTTTGATTTATTGATGAATGGAATTTTAGCAAATACCCACACCAGTAATCCATAAATTAATGCCAGGTGCATACCCGAAATAGCAATAATGTGTACCACTCCTGTATTGCTGTACGCCTGCACCAGGTCTTTATCCAGGTCGTTGGTATAGCCTATCAGCAAGGCTTCTGCAATCCCTAATTCATCTTTGCCTTGCGGTATATTTTTTTGTAAAACAGTTAAAATAGCTGCCCTTGATGTAAAGAGAAATTGCCGGAACCAGTTTATATTTTTGCCAGTAAGCAATACCCAGTCTTTGGGTTGCAAATAAACATTGTGAAACGTGGATTGAAAAGCTGCATATTGCTGGTAGTTAAAAGCGCCGGGATTTCCGGAATTTTTGATGCGCTGTAAATTTTTATTCAGCAGTATTTTATCGCCATATTTTAACGCCGGCTGAAGCGAATCTTTTGCAAAGTACAGCAATACCTTTCCTTCACTTTTAATTACCTGCTCTCCGTGAACGACCGCTTCAACATAGCCATCTGCTTTATATGATTTCAATTTTTCAATCAATGGTTCATTTATCCTAACCAATAGATAATCGTTATCCTGGTAGTACTGACCAAACCAGCTATTGCTATGCTGTACATCTTTTTGCCAGGTTACAAGCAGACCAACACTTACAATCAGTAAATTTAAAATAATGGCCTGTAGTGACTGTAATTTAAATTGTATTGCGATGGGAAATAATAAGAATAATGAGTAAGCAGTACTAAAGCATACTGCACCAAGTATGCCGGTAACAACAGGAATTTTTACATACCATTGCAGCAGTATCCCAATTACCAAAGGCAATAGCAGCCGGATGAACGGAGCTTTTTTCCAAATTGGAATATCTAAGGGTTTTGACATGTCTTAACGGAGCTGTCTAAAAACTATTTGTGGAATTTTTTATAATTTAAGACGTGGACGCTGAAGAAACCGGCCACTTCTGTAACCGAAGTTGATGTTTTCACCAACCGCATGATGCCAAGCTAAAAATCTATTTTAGACAGCTTCTAAGATACTCGCAATAAATATAAAATGAAAGCACTACTGGAGTATCTGCAGATCCAGTTCGAAGCCTGGTAATACATTTTCGCCGGAAAGTTTGTTGGTAAAGCCTTGTATAATTTCAACACTATTATCGGCCCTGTAAATAGATACCATCTTATTTTCAGGATTTATAAGCCATGCCAAACTTGCACCATTTTCTATCCATTGCAGCATCTTATTTTTTAACTGTTTTAAATTATCAGATTTACTTTTTAATTCTACAATAAAATCAGGGCAAACGGGTGCAAATTTTGTTTTTTCTTCTTCGGTAAGCAAGCTCATTTTTGCATTACTTATCCAGGCTGTATCTGGAGAAAAAACAGCGCCATCAGGAAGTGTAAATCCGGTAGAAGAATCAAATACTTTACCTGCTTTGGATTTTTTATTCCAGATATATAATTCACCATTAATGTCAGCACTATATGATCCGGTATAAAATCCTGTAGGTGCCATGACGTAGATTTGTTTATTATGATCCCGCTCAAGCTTTAAGTCTGGATTTTGCTGACAAAAATTAAAAAATTCTTCATCAGACATATCATCATGAAGAAAGCCCTTTATATCTGCAACAAAATTTTCAATCTGAAATTTCATACCCAAATGTAAAAAAAATAAACTACTTACTCTAATGCATACCCGCTTTTTCGTATAACTGCTTTAAAGATGGGATCAGGCACTCTTTTACAAATTGTATTTTTTACTATCCGGTATTCTATGATAGATATATAATTGGTGAGGATTTATTAACTGGGAAAAAAGGCAACGAACAGGGCAGTAAATGATTTACCTGTTCCGGAAATATTCGCTGAATGCTGCCATCTCTTTATTTTCAATTTCAATATATTTTTCAAAAATTTTATCGCCCACTTGTTTTTGCAGTGCAGATATACCTACATCAATTAACCGCAGTCCGGTATGGGTAAGTAAGACGTTGTCAAAAGCCAACCCGCCAATATTTGAAGGTCGTCTTAAATCCCGGTGAACAAATCCTGCCTCGTGCAATTGTTTTAATTCATCTTCAAATATATCCAGCCATAATTGCCGTATCTCTGTTTCATACGCTCTAAAATCAATAGGATGTATTCGCTCCATTACCAGCATTTCTGCCTGCAATATTTCGTTATAATCTAACCGTACAAATTTTACAACCAGGTTATTTACGGTATTTGAAAATTGCATTTTTTCCGCCTCGCTTCCAATTTCAGAACGGGTATCACCAATAAATAATTTGGCAACTTCTGCATCGCTTATAACAATCACCGTGTTGTTTGAGCCGGATGAAAGTTTACGGGGATATTTCATTTTATTTGGTTGCGATCTGTTAATTGTTCTTTACTTGCTCAAATGCATACTCCGCTCTTTGTATAGCTGCCTGAAATACGGATCACGCAAGTCTTTTATAAAGCGGATGGCCTCGCCCGTACTTTTCATCTCAGGCCCTAATTCCTTACTAACACCAGGAAATTTATTAAAAGAAAAAACAGGTTCTTTAATGGCGAAGCCTTGTAGCTTTTTATCGTAGGTAAAATCTTTTACTTTGTTTACGCCCAGCATAATTTTGGTGGCAATATTCAGATAAGGTATCTGGTACGCTTTTGCAATAAACGGCGTGGTACGGCTTGCTCTTGGATTGGCTTCTATTACAAACACATTACCATCTTTAATGGCAAACTGTATATTGATCAATCCTTTTATATTTAGCTTCCGGGCTATTTTTTCTGCATAATGTTCCATCGTAGTCACTATCAATGGCGACAGGTTAAATTGTGGCAACACGGCATTGCTGTCCCCGCTATGAATACCGGCAGGTTCAATATGTTCCATCACACCCATGATGTGAAAGTCTTCTCCATCAAATATGGCATCAATCTCCGCTTCCTGGCAACGGTCTAAAAAGTGATCGATCAAAATTTTATTACCAGGTAAATGTTTTATCAAACTTAAAATACCTTTTTCAAGATCCTCATCATTCAGCACAATCCGCATACGCTGTCCGCCAATTACGTAGCTGGGACGTATTAACACCGGGTAACCAACTACTTTGGCTACTTCAATGGCTTCATCCGTATTAAATGCCGTGCCGTAATTTGGATAAGGAATACCGAGTTCTTTCAATGTATCACTAAACCTTCCCCTGTCTTCCGCAATGTCCATACTGTCAAAGGAAGTACCGATAATTTTAATACCTTTTTCGTGTAGTTTTTTTGCCAGTTTCAACGCTGTTTGTCCACCGAGTTGTACAATGATACCTTCGGGTTTTTCGTGCTCAATAATTTCCCATAAATGTTCCCAAAACACGGGTTCAAAATATAATTTGTCAGCAATATCAAAATCAGTAGATACGGTTTCGGGATTGCAATTTACCATGATGGCTTCGTAGCCAGCTTCTTTTACTGCCAGTAAACCGTGTACACAACAGTAATCAAACTCAATGCCCTGGCCAATTCTGTTAGGGCCACTACCCAAAACAATTATCTTTTTCTTTGCAGAAACTACAGATTCGTTGGAAACTAATAAAGCAGCGGAATCTGTCTTTTCAAATCCCTCCTTGGAGAAAGGAAGCGCCGCCTTTTTTTCAAACGTTGAATAAAAGTAGGGTGTTTTAGCTTCAAATTCGGCACTACAGGTATCTACCATTTTAAAAACCCTGGTAAGGCCCATTTCTTTTCTGCGGTTGTAAATAAGTTCCGCATCGTCTTCCTTCATAATCCGGACAATCTGTTCATCGCTGAAGCCTAAAAATTTGGCTTGCGTCAGCAATTCACCGGGCAATGTTTTCAGATCGTATTTAGCAATTTCTTTTTCACAATCGCAAATCTTTTGTATCTGGTAAATAAACCAACGGTCAATACCCGTGCTTTCGCAAATACGTTTAACGCTGGCTCCCGCCATCAGCGCATCTTTTATACGAAACACCCGATCCCATTTTGGTATTTTGATGTATTCAATCAACTCATCGGCATGCATTAAACTTTTACCGTAATAACCCAATCCAACGGCTTCATTTTCCAAACTCTGACAAGCTTTTTGTATTGCCTCAGCAAAGCTTCTTCCAATTGCCATAACTTCACCCACGCTCTTCATTTGAAAACCAAGTGTATCATTGGCACCTTTAAATTTATCAAAATTCCAGCGGGGTATTTTTACAATCACATAGTCCAGCGCCGGCTCAAAATAAGCCGATGTAGATTGCGTAATCTGATTTTTTAATTCATCCAGGTTATACCCAATCGCCAGCTTGGCAGCAATTTTTGCAATCGGGTAACCGGTAGCTTTACTAGCCAATGCAGAGGAACGGCTTACCCTGGGATTTATTTCTACCACAATCAGGTCTTCTGTTTGCGGATTAAGTGCAAACTGTACGTTGCAACCGCCGGCAAAATTACCCAACGCACGCATCATACGAATGGCTGTGTTACGCATCAACTGGTAGGCAGTATCGCTTAAAGTCATGGCTGGTGCTACTGTTATACTGTCGCCTGTATGCACACCCATCGGGTCAAAATTTTCTACTGCACAAATAATTACCACATTGTCGTTGTTATCCCGCAGCAATTCCAGTTCAAATTCTTTCCATCCCAGCACGGCTTTTTCAACCAATACTTCATGTATGGGCGATGCGGTTAAACCATTGTTCAAAGCATCATCCAGTTCTTCTTTTTTAAATACAATGCCGCCGCCGGTTCCACCAAGTGTAAACGAAGGACGTATTACCAATGGAAACCCAATTTCCTGTGCAAATTCCTTTCCTTCTAAAAAAGAATTCGCTGTTCTTGCCAGACAAACCGGTATGCCCATTTCAATCATCCATTGGCGGAATTTTTCCCGGTCTTCTGCTTTGTCAATGGCTTTAATATCAACCCCAATCAACCTTACATTAAATTTTTCCCAAATGCCCAGCTCGTCTGCTTCCTTGCAAAGATTTAAAGCCGTTTGCCCGCCCATCGTAGGCAGCACCGCGTCTATTTTATTTTCTTCCAGTATTTGCTCAATGCTCTCCACCGTTAATGGCAGCAGATAAACCCTGTCAGCCATCATCGGATCGGTCATAATGGTGGCAGGATTGCTGTTGATCAGGATTACTTTAATCCCTTCTTCCCGCAAGCTACGGGCGGCTTGTGTGCCGGAATAATCAAATTCACAGGCTTGTCCGATAATGATTGGGCCTGAGCCGATAATAAGTACTGAGGTAATGGAATTGTCTTTTGGCATAATGTATTGCCTTCTACAGGCGTGCAAAAGTAAGGGACTGAGCGGAAAAAATGAAATGAGAAAAATTATAAATTGAAGTGGTAATAAACCAAGGGTGATTTTTAAACATTTTTTATACCAGCTAATATTTTCATAGCATCATTCTTGCGTCGCAATCCGTTCATCGGTTGTACTGCTATTTGGCTTTTATTAAAGCGTAGTTAAGATCAAAAATTATTCAGCAACGCAATAGCATAGCCCCTGCTAAATTTTTTTAACAGCTACTCCAGTCAATCAATCAATCAATATAAAAGAAATCTTTACGAAGGCGTAGAAGTAGGACTATCTTTTTTACCAAACAAATCACCGATTGTCTTTTCAGCATCGCCCAAATGCTCTTTTAAAGCCTCTGCACCTTTGGTTTTTAATTCTTCAAAATAATCTTTAGCTTTATCAAATGCGCCTTCTGCTTCATCTTTCATTTTGTGTGCCTTGTCTTTTAAATCGCCTGCCAGTTTTTCTTTTTCTTCCGGCGTCATGGTCATATATTTTGCTCCGGCCAATGCTGCGGCAGCCCCCAATAAAAAAGTAGCAATGTGTTTTGAATTTACGCTCATGGTAATAGTTTTTACTGTTTTTTTACAATTAAGTTTGCATATTTATTATACACTATGAATGTACATAAACTAATTGCGGTATGGTATTTTTTAATAATTTTTATTTCCGCCCATGCCCAGTTTTTTCCGGCTAAAAAGTATCCACAAAATTATTTTCAATGGCCGGTTATTGCCAAACATGCACTGGCAGCCAACTTTGGCGAATTAAGACCCAATCACTTTCACATGGGGCTGGATTGTAAAACAGATCAACGGGAAAACGTACCCGTGGTAGCTGCTGCGGATGGGTATATTGCAAAAGTAAAAATAGAATCTTTTGGTTTTGGCCGGTGTATTTATATCAATCATCCCAATGGACTTACAACGCTGTACGCACACTTAAATGAGTTTTATCCGGCGTTAGAAAAATACATTACCACGCAACAGTACCAGCTACAAAGCTGGAAAATATTTATTGATATTCCCGAAGGATTATTCACTGTAAAAAAAGGACAGGAAATTGCGTACAGCGGCAACACCGGCGGCTCGCAGGGACCGCATACACATTTTGAAATACGCGATACCAAAACTGATAAAGTTTTAAATCCATTGCTTTTTGGCTTTCCGATTGCAGATAATATCCCTCCGGATATTTTGCGTTTAGCGGTTTACGACAGGTGCATCAGCACTTACGAACAAACGCCCAAATTTTATCCAATAAAAAAAATAAATGGCGTTTATATAACTACGCCAGCAGTACTTGTTTATAATACAGATCGGGTAAGTTTTGCTATTACGGCTTACGACCGCTATACAGGATCTACCAACAAAAACGGTATTTACCAGGCTGTTTTATCGGATGATGAAATTCCGGTTATCGGCTTTCAGATGGACAGTATAAGCTATGACGAAACCAGGTACCTTAATGCACATATTGATTACAAACTGCGCAGTACAGGCGGCCCTTTTGTACAACACCTCAGCAGATTGCCTGGTTATACCAGGGGCATTTACAAAGAGGCTGCCGGAGACGGCGTGATTGATTTAGAAAATGACAAAGTACACCAAATAAAAATTGAAGTAAAAGATGCCAATGGTAATATGTCTGTTTTAAAATTTGGAATAAAAAGAGGCGCAGAACAAGAAAAGCAATCTGCTGCTGATACCACCTTAACGCATCAGCAAAAAGAATTCCATCCCGGATTTATTAATATTTTCGAAAATGAAAAACTTCATTTTTTTCTGCCCGAAATAAGTTTATACGATTCTTTTAGGTTTAAATACAATGAAATAATTCCAGCTGCAGGATTTCCGGTTTATCAAATACACAATACTACTGTTCCGCTACAAACCATGTTTTCTGTAAAAATAAAAGATACTACTGCTACGCATCCAGATAAAATGGTAATGCACCGCTTTGCAAATAATAAAAATGATTATGCCAGGGCCAAATATGAAAATGGCTGGTACAAAGCAAGTTTCAGGGAATTTGGTAATTTTCAATTACTGGAAGACACTATACCTCCAACAATTACACCCATTGGTTATAGAGAGGGAATGCATGCTGGTAAACTAAACAGGCTTGCTTTTGTTATTACTGACAATACAGAGGAATTGGTAAATTTTACTGCATTACTTGATGGTAAATGGCTGAGGTTTAGTAATGATAAAGGCAAAACTTTTATATATAAATTTGATGAGCATTGTTTACCTGGCAAACACGAACTTAAAATAAGTGTTGCAGATTGTGTTGGAAATACAACAGAAAAAATTTATCATTTTACCCGGTAAAAATATTTTTTTATAAGTAAGCTGCAATAAAATACCCAGATATAAATACACTAAAATGACTACATTAATAGAAGGCAAGAAAGCCCCCGTCTTTAAAGGCGTTCATCAAAATGGCGAAAAAATTTCTTTAACAGATTTTAAAGGAAAAAAAGTGATTCTTTATTTTTATCCTAAAGATGATACGCCCGGTTGTACAGCACAAGCTTGTAATTTAAGGGATAATTATGCTGTGTTGTTACAAAAAGGATTTACCGTGATTGGTGTTAGTGCAGATCCGATAAAATCCCATAAAAAATTTGAAACTAAATATAAATTACCGTTTCCGCTCATTGCTGATGAAGACAAAAAAATTGCAGAACAATATGGCGTATGGGGCGAAAAAAAATTCATGGGCAAAACGTATATGGGAATTACCCGTACTACTTTTTTAATTGGGGAAGAGGGTAAAATAAAAAAAATTATCAATAAGCCAGACACTAAAAACCATACCGAAGAAATTTTAAATGCCTGGAATGAAATTGGCTAGTGAAGTAAATTAAAAATATAAAATCATATTCCTGGGAGTCCAGGGTTTAAATCCTGAAACACATGAACACCTGCACATCGCACACATAGAAAATACATTGAGAATACTGTATGTTTTCGATGTGTCTATTTGATAAAAAAGTTAAATGGAAATACTGTAAATTTATTTTGTCAATATAAATTTATGTTCGTACCTAAAAAATTACTGAACGATCTTACATATGAAATTATCGGTGTAGCAATCGAAGTTCACAAATACTTAGGTCCCGGTTTACTCGAAAGTGTTTACCAGAGCTGTATGTACGAAGAATTCAGGGTTATGGAAATTCCAACTTAATCCCAGATGGTTGTCCCAATCGATTACAAGGGCTTGATGATTGATGCATTGCTAAAATGCGATTTTTTTGTTGATGAGCTGATAGTAATTGAATTAAAATCTGTAAATATAATTTTGCCTGTGCATGAAGCCCAGTTGATAACCTATATGAAACTACTAAGTGCGCCGAAGGGTATCCTGATCAACTTCAATGTTACCAATATATTTAAGGAAGGACAAAAAACATTTGTAAACGAGTATTTCCGGGATCTTCCCGAATCTTGATTTCACAATTTAGAAATTGAAACACAAAAATACTTAAACCACATAGGCATATAGGTTACATAGAAAATGCAAAAGGAAAACTATGTTTGCTGTGTGCCTATGTGGTGAGATATCGAAGGTTACTTAATAAGAATACTTTGAATGAACAATTTACCATAAAAGAAAATTCATGGCTGGCTAAAATTGCTGCTAAAAAATTAAATACTTCTGCTGTTGCGATGGTGTTGGGTAGCACAATTCATTTATACAATACCAGCAAAGCTGCATTTTTACAAAATGAAAAATGGGTTAAACATGAGTTGTGCCACATCAGGCAATACAGGCAACAGGGCATGGTAATATTCATCATAAAATATTTATGGGAGAGCATGCGAAAAGGCTATTACAACAACCGGTTTGAAGTGGAGGCAAGGGCTGCTGAAAATGAATAGTTGTATATTTATTCTTTATTTTCTTTCCATGCTTAGTTTTTCAAAGTATCTTTTTATGTTATTTTTTGTTGCGCTTGTGTCAGCAAATTTTGGAGCATCAGCGCAACAATCTGCGGCAAAAGCGCAAGCAGTGTTTAGAGATTTTATAGATGCAGACTCTTTATCAAATTCTAAAAATAATCATCAGTTTTTTATTGGTTCTTTTTCTGTTGAACAAATATCAGATTTGCATAATAATAAAGCCATCCAAATACAACGGCAATTAAACGATTCTGTTTTCATAGTTACAGCAAATAAATTATTGTTTTCTACCCTGGGTCAAACTTCTTTTGGGTGGTTAAAAAAGGCTTCTGCAAACTGGAAACTTTCATCCACATTGTTATTGCAACAAAAAAATAAACAGCTTTTTTTTCCTGCAGCTTTTTTAATAAGTATTCTTCCCGGAACCCATCTAGCTGAAAGAAAAAAGGAAAAAATACTGGAGTTAAAAACAACTTCTTCAACAAATATTTTTATTGCAACAGTTAATACTACAGATGCGTTCAACGAATTGTTACAAGATGAAAGCGTGGTTTTTATAGGGGCTTACAACAGGCATCCAACCGAAGAATTGCAAATAAACGACCTTGATTTAAGTGTAAATAAAATTAACCTGCTGCACAGCCGGATGCCCTTTTTAAACGGTGAAGGCACTACCATTTCTATTAAAGAAAATTTACCCGATACAACGGATATTGATATTGCCGCAAGGTATCTTTATAATCCATTGGCAGCAACGGTTGTTTCTTCGCATGCCTCCATAATGTCTACCATGGCGGCTGGAGCAGGTAACAGTTACTATTTGGGTAAAGGTGTTGCCAGTGCTGCAACCATCACTTCTTCTAACTTTAGTAACCTGTTACCTGATGCCGATATTAGTTATCAGCAAACGCATATTTCCGTACAAAATCATTCCTATGGCGTAGGCATTGAAAATTTTTATGGAGCCGATGCTGCGGCTTATGATGCCAGCGCTTTAAAAAACGATACAGTTTTATTTGTTTTTTCTGCCGGTAACTTTGGCAATTTAGCAGCTACGGGTGGTAATTATGCAGGCTTAGCTGGCCATGCAAATATTTCAGGAAGTTTTAAAATGGCGAAGAATATTATTACAGTTGGTGCGGTGGATTCTTTTGAAACAGTTGCCAATGCAAGTTCCCGAGGGCCCGCTTATGATGGAAGAATAAAGCCGGAAATCGTTGCTTATGGAGAAGATGGCACATCGGGTGCTGCTGCGCTGGTATCCGGCACTGCTGCAGTTTTGCAACAGGCTTATGCTGCTGCACACGGGGGCAACCTTCCTTCATCTGCTTTGCTTAAGGCAATTCTTTTAAATAGTGCAGATGATGTGGGGCCTTCCGGGCCAGATTATACATCAGGTTATGGTAATCTAAATGCTATAAAAGCACTAGAAGACCTAACGGGAAACAACTTTATTTCAGGCAAGGTGGCTAACAATGAAAGCAAAGAATTTTCAATTACAATTCCTTCCGATATCAGAAAAGCCAAATTTATGTTGGTGTGGAATGATATGCCAGCAGTGCCCAACGCCTATAAAGCACTGGTGAATGATCTTGATATGGAACTACAATTGCCAGCTGCCAACCAATTGTGGCAACCCTGGGTACTAAATAGTTTCGCCAATGCAGATTCACTATCCGCATTACCTGTTCGCAAAAGAGACAGCTTGAATACTATTGAACAAATTACCCTTGATAACCCAATAGCAGGCGATTATAAAATTGTTGTAAAGGGTTTTAATATAAGCAGTAGAGATCAGTCATTTTACATCGCTTACCAGCTTGATACCACCAATCTTTTTTCATGGAATTTCCCTTCGGCTACAGATAATTTATTTCCTGCTTCGGCAAATATTGTCCGTTGGAATACCGATAGGCCCACTGCCAATGCACATTTGATGTACAGTATAGATAAAGGAAATAACTGGTATTTGATGGACAGTTTAATCCACACAAGTAATAAATACTATTACTGGAATGTGCCTGATACCAATGCGCTGGCCATTTTAAAAATGCATACCAGTGCAGGTGATTTTTTAAGCGACACATTTACGATCAGTAAAAAATTAGGTTTTAAAACTGGCTTTAATTGTGCAGATTCTGTATTATACTTCTGGAACAAATTGCAAGGAGTAAGCAGCTACCAAATTTATAGTTTGCAAGGTAAATACCTTCAGCCCGTTGCTACCACTACCGATACTCAATTTGTGTTTAATAAAAAAAATTTGCCTTACCGGCAATTTGCTGTAGCACCAATATTAAATGGAAAAAGTGGTGTAAAAAGTTACACCACCGATTATACAATGCAGGGTGTTGATTGCTACATAAATAATTTTCTGACCGATCTTCAAAATGATAATACAGCCAAGATCTTATTGCAAACGGGAACAGATTACTTAATAAAAAGAGTAGTGTTTGAAAAATTGCAGTCGGGAAGTTTTTTTGGTTTTAAAGAAATAACCAGTATCACAGGATTACATTTTACGGCCACAGACACCAATCTTCAAAAAGGAGTCAACACCTATCGGGCACGTATTGAATTAAAAGATGGCAGAATCATCTATAGTTTTACGAGCAATATATTTTATTTCAATAATGCAGCTGTGGTAGTTTTTCCTAATCCCGTTATTCAAAATAATATCCTAACTATCCAAATGAGTGAATTACAAAATCAGCGTATAAAAATTATAGATATCACCGGCCGCACAGTTTACAATAAAAAGGCAACCTCTACAGCCCTAAAAATCCCATTCTTCTTTTCAAAAGGTATTTATTTTATCACTGTTTTTAATCCGGAAACCAGCCTGACAAACGTTTTAAAAATATCGGTAAATTGACAATGAACTATAATCAATTTTATAATTTGTTAAAAATTTTAACTAAATTACTATCGTAACTAATTATCAAAATTAAAAAATTAATTTATGAAGAAAGCCCTATTTAATTTCTTGCTCATATCCGGTATTCTAATAACGGTTAGTTCATGTAAAAAAACTTCTACAACAACTGTTAGTGATGACGGAATTTCTGCTGAAACAAAAGTAAAAATTGCCAATCTTGGCTTTGGCACAGGTAATGTTCAAAAAACAGACGACGGTTACCTGGTAGAAGGTGATATCAATTTAACAGATGAACTTTTAAACAGCACTCCCAGCCAGCTTTTACTACGGGTAGGTACCGCAGAGCAATACCGGACTACTAATCTGGTTACAGTGGGATTACCTAAAACATTCAAAATTTTAGTGAGCAATTTAGGTCCTGCTTTTGAACAAGGAACTGACCTGGCAATTAGCAGATACAATGCTTTGGGTTTAAAAATATCTTTTCAAAGAGTAACCACCGGTACCCCGGATGTTACCATTCTTGGATTTAATCAAAGAGCCAAAGGCGGTTATATAACATTAGGTTCGTCTGGTTTTCCTACCAATGGCGCACCATACAATACCGTTAAAATGAATACAAATGCGCAAGCTTATGGCACTAATCCAAATGTTAATTATGTAGGCAGTGTTATTCAGCACGAATTAGGACATTGTTTTGGTATGCGGCACACAGATTACTTCGACAGGAGCATAAGCTGCAGTGGTACAGCTACCAACGAAGGAGCTTCCACCATTGGTGCTATCTTAATTCCGGGTACTCCATCTTCAGCAACAAATGCTGCGGGTTCCTGGATGCTTGCATGTTCTAATGGTGGCGACCGCTCTTTTAATGCAGATGATATAACTGGATTGAATTACCTCTATAAATAATTTTTTTAATAAAATATATTTAATGAAAGAAGAAGGTTTGCCCGGGGGTTACCTTCTTCTTTCATTTTTACAAAAGCCATTCCACTTCTCCAAAATCAAAAAAATTGTCAATCAGGTCTGTTGTAAAAAGCAGCCCGTTTGCAGTAACTTCTTTCACAGTTGTGGCAAAAATAATATTGTCTTTTTTTAACCTCACCACTTCATTTTTTTTAAACAACCGCTCATTGTACTGCTGTAAAATTTTTTCAAAAGGCTGGGTTGATAATTCGTTCAGTTTTTGTAATACCAGCAAATGCAGTTGTTTTGCAAGCTCTGTTACCTCAAACTCTTTTCCGGTTATTTGTTTTAAAGAGATCGCATTGCTAAGCTCATTATTAAACATGGCCTGATTAATATTGATACCAATACCTACTACTGCAAATTTCCAAAACGTACCTGATATTTTATTCTTTGTTTTTTTATTAGCTGTAGTATCGCTTCCAATAACATTTTCAATTAATACTCCGCCTGCCTTTCTGTCACGCCAGTAAATATCATTTGGCCATTTTATTTTTGTTTCTTCTCCTGCAAATTGGCTAAAAAAATCAACACAAGCCAGGGCAACCGCAGCCGATAATTTAAATTGTTCGTTTACATATAGCTGAGAAGGAACAATTACAATACTAAGGGCAATATTTTGTCGGTTGCCTGTGTGCCAGTTTTTTCCACGCTGCCCTTTTCCGTCAGTTTGGATAAAAGAAAAGTATGCATCACCCTGCTTCGCCAAACCTGCATGAACTTTTGCCATGGCATAGTTGTTGGTACTGTCAACGGAATCTAAAACAACAAATAAAGGCTTGGTGTCTGGCATAATGCAACGATTGGTAAAGAATTAGTATTTTTGATAACAATTGCAAGCTACGTGCAGGCAATCATAAATTAAAACAATTTTACGTTCGTTTATAGGTATACAATGGGTAACAGTCTGTAAACAATTAATTAAAAAAGTATATAATTTGAACAATCTTACATTATTAGGCAACAGAAAAAAAAACACCATCACCCGGCTAACCAAAAACAGTAAAATTATTAAGGCAATTATTCACGCCATACAGGAAAAAAAAGGTGAAAATATTGTAAGTCTTGATCTTCGTAAAATACCTGAAGCGGTGGCAGATTTTTTTATCATCTGCCAGGCAAGCAATAATACTCAGTTAAAGGCCATTGCCGACTTTATTGAAGAAGACGTAAAATTAAAATGTGGCGAACCTCCTTACAAACATGAAGGAAAGCAGGCCCAGCAGTGGATACTAATTGATTATGTAAATGTAGTGGTACACATTATGTTACCTGAGCCAAGAAAATTTTATCAACTGGAAGAAATGTGGAGCGATGCTTCCGTAACCGAACACAACGATTAAATCATCAATAAAACTATCTTCAAAAAGATAGTAATCATAATAAATATTCTAAGCAAGCAAATATGTCAGAAGATAAAAAACCTGTATCGAAGAAAAAATTCAATCCGGATAGTATCCCGCCTATTGGAGATGATAATCAACAAAAAAACAAAAACCGTTTTAATATTTACTGGGTATACGGCCTTGTATTTGCGGGTATTTTAGCCTACAATGCCTACAGGGGCTTTGGGGTTTTAGGGATAGAGACCAACCAGGTAAAATTTACCGAACTGGTAAGGCAGGGTGATGTGGAAAGTATTAAAACCATCCGTAACAAAAAAATTGTCCGCGTATTTATAAAAAAGGACAGCCTTAGCAAAAAGCAGGATGTGTACCGCGCAATTATGGGCAAACAATATGATATTGATAACGCCTCTAAAGTTTTCGCCCCCCAACTATTTTTTCCAATAGTAGACGAAAAAACCTTTGCATCCCAGATGCAGGATTTTTATAAAAAATATCCCAATGTACCCGAAATTGCAGATTCACCGGATGATGAAGGTGAATTTTTTGGTCAATTGGTAACTACCCTCTTACCCATTTTATTAATAGGATTGTTGTTTGTAATGATGATGCGTAAAGTAGGCGGACCAGGCGGGGGCAGTGGAGGACCAGGCGGTATTTTTAATATCGGCAAATCGAAAGCAACCTTGTTTGATAAGGCTTCCAGGGTTAACATCAACTTCGGCGATGTGGCCGGTCTGGACGAAGCAAAAGTAGAGGTGATGGAAATTGTTGATTTCTTAAAAACTCCTAAGAAATATACTGCCTTAGGAGGTAAAATTCCAAAAGGAGCTTTACTGATTGGCCCTCCGGGTACGGGTAAAACGTTGTTGGCAAAAGCAGTAGCCGGCGAAGCGCAGGTTCCGTTTTTTAGTTTAAGCGGCAGTGATTTTGTAGAGATGTTTGTAGGTGTAGGTGCCAGCCGTGTAAGAGATTTATTTAAACAGGCCAGGGAAAAAGCTCCCTGTATTATTTTTATAGATGAAATTGATGCAATAGGAAGAGCAAGGGGAAAGAATATGATGATGAGCAATGATGAAAGGGAAAATACCCTCAATCAGTTGCTGGTAGAAATGGATGGTTTTGGAACCGATTTAGGTATTATTATTCTGGCAGCCACCAACAGGCCGGATGTACTGGATTCAGCTTTATTGCGTCCCGGCCGTTTCGACCGGCAGATAACGATTGATAAGCCGGATATGGTGGGCAGGGAAGCCATTTTTAAAGTGCATCTTGCCCCAATAAAAATTTCTACTACGCTGGATATTTATAAACTGGCGGAACAAACACCAGGTTTTGCCGGTGCAGATATCGCCAATGTTTGTAACGAAGCTGCTTTAATTGCTGCACGCAAAAATAAAGACGCAGTGGATATGAGTGATTTTCAGGATGCCATTGACAGGGTAATTGGCGGCCTGGAAAAGAAGAATAAAATCATCTCTCCCGAAGAAAAAGAAATTATTGCCTATCACGAAGCGGGCCATGCAATTTGTGGCTGGTTTCTAGAACATGCTTATCCGTTATTGAAAGTAACCGTTGTTCCACGGGGTTCAGCTGCATTAGGGTATGCGCAGTATACGCCAAAAGAGCAATATTTATACAATACAGATCAGTTAATGGATCAGATTTGTATGACCCTCGGTGGCCGTGCCAGTGAAGATATTTTCTTTGGAAAAATAAGCACGGGAGCCAGCAATGATCTGCAGCAAATTACTAAGATTGCCTATAGCATGATTACTGTGTATGGCATGAATGATAAAGTGGGTAATATTAGTTATTACGATCCCAACCAGGAGAATACATTCACCAAACCATTTAGTGAAGAAACGGGTAAAATGATTGATGAAGAAGTAAGAAATCTGATCAGCCTTGCTTACGTAAGAACTAAAGAGTTACTGATTGTTAAAAAAGCAGAAGTGGAATTACTTGCAAAAGAGTTGTTAAAGAAAGAAGTATTGTTTAAAAGTGATGTTGAAGCATTAATTGGAAAGAGGCCTTATGAAGAGAAAAAGGCACTGGGTATAAAACCAGAAGATACAGTTTCAACAGACCCTGAAACATCCATGCCTGAAGAATTAAAAAATCCACCGCAAATTTAGAAGGATGGCTAATTCAACAGCAAAAAAAAATATACTGAATAAGATAAAGCAGGCACTGGATACTCCGGTGCCTTTGCCTTTTGAGTTAAATAATGAAGCAGTAAACGTGTTTCAGCCGGCAAAGGAAGAACTGGAAATTATATTTGCCGAAGCCTTTACCAAATTACAAGGCAAATTTATTTTTTGTGCCGATGAAAACGAATTGCATGCACAGCTTCAGCTACTCATCAGCAGTAAAGAATGGATGAAAATTTTTTGTAATGAGGATCAATGGAATGTTTTATACAGCAATACCCTCAATCTTGAAAGTTGTGATGCAGCCATTACCGGATGCGAATACCTGGTAGCAAGAACGGGTACCATTGTAATGAGTGCCGCACAGCAAAGCGGCCGTACCGTAAGTGTATATGCGCCTATACATATCTGCATTGCTTTTACCAATCAACTGGTGTACGATATAAAAGATGCGCTGCAATTTTTCAAAGAAAAATACATCGCCATTCCTTCATTGATAACTTTTGCCAGCGGGCCAAGCCGTACCGCAGATATTGAAAAAACATTGGTTACAGGAGTGCATGGCCCCAAAGAAGTATATTTGTTTTTAGTGGATAAAACTGCTTAGGTTGTTTAAACAGTATCATCCATTCACCATGCAATTGAACCATAAAGAACAACAATGAATGCAGCCTTCAATAAAAATATTTATTTTTTGTCCGACTTTCATTTGGGTTCACCCAATGCAGCCGTGAGTTTGCAAAGAGAAAAAAGAATTGTTCAGTTTTTAGAAAGTATAAAAAATGATGCGGAAGAGATCTTCATTGTAGGCGATATGTTTGATTTTTGGTTTGAATACAAATACGTAGTGCCAAGAGGTTATACTCGATTATTGGGTAAGCTGGCAGAACTCACGGATGCAGGTATTAAGATTCATTTTTTTGTAGGCAATCATGATATGTGGATGCGGGATTATTTTCAAACCGAACTCAATATCCCTGTTTATTTTGAGCCCGCATTTTTTGAATTCAATGGTAAAAAATTTTTAGTGGGTCATGGTGATGGACAGGGCCCCGGAGATCATGGGTATAAATTATTGAAGAAAATATTCCGTAATCCTGTTTGCCAATGGATGTTTGGTATTTTACCTCCCTATGTTGGATTGGGTATCGCTAATTATTTTTCGCAAAAAAGCAGGGAACTGGCTAACAAAAAAGAAGAAGTATTTTTAGGAGAAGAAAATGAATGGCTTATTATTTATTCTAAAGAAGTATTACAAAAAGAACATGTGGACTATTTTATTTTCGGTCACCGGCATTTACCAATTGATTTTACTTTGAATGAAAACAGCCGCTATATCAATTTAGGCGAGTGGATAAATTTTGACAGCTACGCTGTATTTGACGGAACCATTACCACACTGAAATATTTCAACAAATGATGACAGGAAAAAAAATAATATTACTTTTTTACTTCAGCATTTTCACTGCTGTTTACGGCTTTGCGCAAAATGATTCTTCCTTTGTTTTTAAGAAAATTTACCCAGGTAATTTTTCTTATTTTACCATTGATAACCTTGATAATATTTATTTACTCAGCAATACCAATCAGCTAAAAAAAATAAGTCGCGATGGCGATTCGGTAGTTTTTAATGATGTGCGCAAATACGGAAAATTATTTTCCATTGATGCTACCAATCCGTTAAAATTGCTGCTGTATTATAAAAATTTTTCTACTATTGTTGTGCTCGACAGGTTCCTGAATATCCTCAATACCATTAACCTGCGGCAACAAAATATTTATAAAGTAAAAGCCATTGCAGCATCGTACGATAACCATATCTGGCTATTTGATGAGGGCGATGCCATGCTGAAAAAAATAGATGACAATGGGACGGTATTAATGAGCACGGTAGATTTTAGAAATATATTTGACAGCATACCATCCCCCGAACAAATTTTAGACCGCGACAAATTTGTTTACCTCTACGATACAGCAAAGGGATTTTATACATTCGATTATTACGGATCATTTAAAACTAGGATTCCCTTTTTAAACTGGAGCAGTATAGATGTAATAGCCAATAATCTATATGGTTTCAGCAATAATTTATTGCATCAATACAAACCGGGTTCTTTAAATTTAAGAGAATATGTGCTGCCTGTTTCTTTTAACAATGCCTTGCAGATAAAAGCGGGTAATAACAAATTGTTTGTATTACAAAAGGAAGGTCTGCTGCAATTTTTACTAAAATAGTATGCCGCATTGTAGTATTTTTATAACATGGATTTTTTAGACAAGGTTTATTTCGACAATACCCTCCGTAGCTATCTTGTTGTAGGGGGTACCATCCTGCTGGTGCTGCTTTTAAAGCGTTATCTATCCCGTTATATTGTGTCGCTGTTTTTCCGGGTTGTTAAAAAAGTATGGAAAACCGTAAGCAAGAAAAGTTTTGTAACTCTTGTTGTTGGCCCTTTTGAAAGATTTCTGGTACTGCTCATTTCTATATTTGCAATCGATAAATTAAACTTTCCGGATATCTTGTTATATACCTTGTATGGGCATACAACGGCTGATATTGTAGCCCGTATTGGAACTGGAATTATTATAGCATCTTTCATTTTGCTTGTTTTAAGAATGATTGATTTTATTGCTTTTGTACTGGAAGAAAAAACTAACCTTGCGCTGGATACAAGAGATAACCAACTGGTAGTTTTTTTACGGGATTTTTTAAAAGTGATCATTGGTATCATCGGTGTATTGCTGATTATTAAAGCCTGTTTTAATCAACCGCTTGGTAATTTATTAACAGGCTTAAGTATCGTTGGTGCAGCACTGGCCTTGGGTGCAAAAGAAAGCCTGGAAAATTTAATTGCCTCTTTTATTATATTTTTCGACAAACCTTTTTTTACAGGTGATACGGTAAAAGTGAATAACATTATTGGCAGGGTAGAAAAAATAGGGTTGCGCAGTACAAGGATACTCACTGGCGATAAAACCATTGTTACGATGCCCAATAAGCAAATGGTAGATTCTATTGTAGATAACTGGAGTATGAGAACCCAGCGGCGAGCCGAAATAATTCTGGAACTATCAGTAAAAACACCGGCCACCAAAGCAGAAAATATTATTGCAGAAACAAAAAAAATATTGGCCGAAAAAGAACCCCGTCTATTTTCTTATTCTGTTTTTTTAAAAGATATCAGTAAAAACGGAATGACGATCATGGCCGAATATTTTACCGATGCAATTGCTTTAAGTGAATTTGATACCTTAAAACAAACCATCAACCTACAAATAAAAAAATTACTGGAAGACAATACAGCCGAATTTTTCGGCGAGCCGGCTGTCATGGTAAGTAATAATAATGACCCAAAACAAAATCAACCGTCATCAACTCAAATAAATCAACCACCCCAAAATCAACTACTCTAAAATCAGCTGCCCCTGCGGTAATAGTTGCTATAAATTTGCTTTTAATTCATTTAAAAAATCTTTCAGCTTTTTGAGCGCAGCGATGGCTATAAATTTTTCATCAGAATTTTTGTTATGTTTTATAAATTCCTTGGCACCTTCCATGGTATATTTCCGTTCCCGCATTAAATGATAAATCAACTGAATATTTTTTATATCCTCCGGACGAAACAGCCGGTCGCCCTTGCCATTTTTTTTAGGCTTTAACACATCAAACTCATTTTCCCAAAGGCGTATCAACGATTGGTTTACTTTAAACATGGCCGCTACTTTACCTATGGAGTAATACATTTTTTGAAACAGAATTTCATCAGCCGGAATATCCAGCAGGTCAACACCAATGCTCATTTCCTTTAGACTCTTCCGGCCGCGGGTTGACTTTTGCTTAACATCCGTAATAGTGGCGGGCAATACAATTACCTTCTCTTTTTTTACAACAGACTTTTGCTCAGGCAACGGCGGTTGCACAATGGTATCAAAATCAAATGCTATTTGTGTTTGTACAGCCATGTATCAAATGGGATATAAAAATAAATTTTTTGCGGGTTATTGTATTTTCCCAGTCTCCTTTTAATCAAAACTTTTTGCACTTCCCGTTGCAGCAAGTTTTAATACGCGGTCGTACTGTTCTGCATTCAGGTCATTATAAAAAAAGTAAACGGGGTCAACCTTCCTTCCGTTAATATGTACTTCGTAGTGGCAATGCGGCCCGGTACTGGCTCCTGTACTACCTACCCAGCCAATCACCTCTCCCCGTTTCACCCGCTGTCCCTCTCTTGCTTTAATGCGCACCATGTGCATGTACACGGTTTCATATCCATAACCATGGTTAATAATCACATGGTTTCCGGTACCCGTTCCACCACCTGCTGTTGTAACTGTACCATCGCCGGTAGCATAAATGGGCGTACCCTGCGGTGCTGTAAAATCAAGCCCATTGTGCATTTTAGGAATGCCATAAATGGGATGAATTCTAAAACCAAAACCACTGGCAATTCTTGTAAGGTCTTTATTACTCACCGGCTGGATAGCAGGAATGCAAGCTAGTTTAGCTGTCTGGTTGTTGATTAGTTTTTCAATGGCAGCATAACTGTTAACCTGGTATGCAATACGGGCACTAATATTATTTAAGTCCAGCGAAATAGTTTTGCCCAATGCATCGTCACTTATCACATTTACTTTATCCAGTTCTTTCGATTTTTCCTGTAATTTAGCCCTTGCGCTATCCGGTAAAGGATTGGCTTCAAAAATAGATCGGTATACTTCGTTATCCCTTTTTTCTAAGCCCGCCATTTGCTCCTGCAAATTTTTTACCTTTTGTCCCAATGCGTTATAATTGTCTTTCATGATCTCTTCTTTCAATCTTGATTCCTTATCGGTAGGTTTCGGAATAAATTTTGTATACAACCATATTACCAGGGTAGAACTTACCAGCAGTGCAGAAAGAAATCCAAATATGCGTAAAAGCTTTACCCTAAAGGGGGTAACCAGCTTTTCATACCGCAATGTATTGATGTTATAATAGTATTTTATTTTCTTCATGCAAGCCTTACCCCGCCGGGGTTTTAATATAAAATTTATAATTGTTTTTTATATAAATGCAAAGCCGGTTATACGCGGATTTTAAAATTATAACAAATATTTGTACGATAATTATTTTGCGGTGCTCCTTGCATATAGCAAGGATAAGCTTTTCCTTACCTTTGCGCCACAGTTTTTTTTAAATCTTCAAATATAGACTGATATATTGCAAAAATCAACCCAAAATAGAAAGGTTTTATGATGACGAGTGTACAGATACGCAGACAGTTTCTTGATTTTTTTCAATCGAAGGGGCATACCATTGTGCCTTCTGCGCCCATCGTATTAAAAGATGATCCCACTTTGTTGTTCACAAATGCAGGGATGAACCAGTTTAAAGATTATTTCCTGGGCAATAAAAAAGCGCCTTATAGCAGGGCCGCAGACACGCAAAAATGTTTACGGGTAAGTGGCAAACACAACGACCTGGAAGAAGTTGGTGTTGATACCTATCACCATACCATGTTTGAAATGCTGGGCAACTGGAGCTTTGGTGACTACTTTAAAAAAGAAGCCATTGAATGGAGCTGGCAATTATTGACTGAAGTATATAAACTGGACAGGGATAAATTATACGTTACCGTTTTTGAAGGCGACGAAAAAGAAGGCCTGCCAAAAGATGAAGAAGCTTTTAACGAATGGAAGAAATATGTAGCCGAAGACAGGATTTTACTGGGTAATAAAAAAGATAATTTCTGGGAGATGGGCGATACCGGACCTTGCGGACCCTGCACAGAAATTCATGTGGATTGCAGGAGTGAGGAAGAAAGAAAACAGGTAGCTGGAAGTACGCTGGTTAACAACGATCATCCGCAGGTAATTGAAATATGGAACAATGTGTTTATCCAGTTTAATCGTAAAAAAGATAGCAGCCTGGAACCATTGCCCGCAAAGCATGTAGATACAGGGATGGGCTTTGAGCGTTTGGTAAGAGTAATACAGGGCAAACAAAGTAATTACGATACGGATATCTTTACCGGTACCATTGAAGCAATTAGTAAAATAGTTAAGAAAGAATATAGGGCTGGTGAGGATAAAGAAAGTATTGCTTTCCGGGTATTAGCAGATCATATCCGTGCCATCAGTTTTTGTATTGCAGATGGACAGTTGCCTTCAAACACAGGTGCAGGCTATGTTATTCGGCGTATACTTCGCAGGGCTGTTCGGTATTATTATTCTTATTTGGATTACAAGCAACCTTT
>NZ_JACMOO010000322.1 GCF_014377975.1 Ferruginibacter sp. | reverse complement strand
CGTGCTATGCCTTGTTTATAACTCATATTACTTAGACAATGTTATTATTGCTTTTGATGTACCTTATGATAAGTTGTGGGTAAGTCATCTCTTTTTTTTGATTTTAGTTTTTGCACAGTCTGACGATGATGCTATAAAAAACTGAAGCTGGTATCAAAATAAATAACTTACAAACTTGTAACATATCAGAAAATTAAAAATCCTCTTTTTGGCATTTGTAGCGGATTTAAAATTTTTTAATTTAGTGTTTCGAGCCTTTAAGCAAAATTCCCGCCACAATATCTTTTTTGTTTAATAGGGGTCCTGATTTTAGCCTCCAAACGAAAAAGTATTCACGTAATTGTGCCAGGATACCTCGCTCTTTTTATGCAATAAACCTGCCTGAAAATCGTTACTATTTGATAAAAGTGAAATCCGGCAATGTTTTTAATTAACTATTAATATGTGGGTTATGCGGTTGATTGAATAAAATCTTCTAATTTCACAAATATTTTAATAATAATATTATTGATAATTTACTTGTTTATTATTTTACACTCCCAAAATTCCCCGCTTATTGAAAGTATGTCTACTTAACAAGACAAAAATTAGAATGAAAAAAGCAACTGTTAAATTAACTGCCTTGGTTTTACTATTGGGAAGTGTAACCAGTATAGTAAGGGCCCAAACAGATCCTATAAATGTAGTAACTTCTGCGGTGCCTTTTTTGCGCATTTCTCCCGATGCACGTGCAGGTGGTATGGGAGATATTGGAGTTGCAACTTCTCCGGATGCCAATTCTGCTTTTTGGAATTTGGCTAAAACGCCGTTCAACACAAACAAGGCGGGTATGTCTTTAACTTATACTCCATGGCTGAAAGGGCTTGATATAAATGATGTTTACCTTGCATCCTTATCGGGGTTTTATAAACTGGATGAGTTGCAGGCCATTTCTGGTTCTCTAAGGTATTTCAGTTTGGGTAATATTCAATTTACTGACAATAACGGTTCCGAATTAGGGCAATATCGTCCCCGTGAATTTGCGGTTGATCTAGGGTATTCCCGCAAACTATCGGATAAATTAGGTGTGGGCATTGCCCTGCGGTACATTAATTCCAGTCTGGCAAGCGGAGATCCTAATAATAGCGGAACAATTTACAAACCCGGAACATCAGTAGCAGCCGATATCAGTGTGTTTCATACTGGTGTTAAGGAAGATGGATCAGGTTTAAACTACGGTATAACCTTAAGCAACCTGGGCTCAAAAATAAGTTACACCAACGATGCTACTCAAAAAGATTATATACCGGCCAATTTGGGTTTGGGTGTGGCTTATACCAAAGTATTTGATCAGGATAGTAAAATTACTTTTGGTCTCGATCTTCACAAATTGCTGGTGCCAACACCACCTGCTCTGGGAGATAGCAGCGGACTTCAAAAATACCGTAACCAGGGCGTTGTTGGCAGTTGGTTTAGTTCATTCGGCGATGCACCAGGCGGATTTTCTGAAGAGTTAAAGGAAGTACAGGCTTCTTTGGGAGCAGAGTTCTGGTATCAAAATCAATTTGCTTTAAGGGCAGGATACTTTTATGAAAATCCGTTAAAAGGAAACCGTCAATATTTTACTTTGGGTGCTGGTTTAAAATACGAAATGTTTGGCTTAAACTTCTCTTACCTGTTACCTTCGGGCAATGGCGTTAACCGCAACCCTTTGTCAAATACATTGCGCTTTAGTTTAGTGTTCGATTTTGCAGACACAGAAGAAAAAAAATAAGATATTAACTTTTTATAAAAGCGTTCTGCCGTAAAGACAGAACGCTTTTTGTTTTAAGAGAGTTGTACATTTACCCAGTTTTTACATCGAAAAATAAATTGTAATGAGTTTTAGAATTGGCTTCGGCATTGACTTTCATCAATTGGTTACCGATAGGGAATTTTGGTTGGGAGGTGTTAAAATTGCTCATAACAAGGGTGCTTTGGGCCACAGCGATGCGGATGTATTGTTACACGCTATTTGCGATGCCATGCTGGGTGCTGCATGTCTTGGAGATATTGGAGTTCATTTTCCGGATACCGATAACTCTTTTAAAAATATTGATAGTAAAATTTTGTTGCAAAAAAGTTTTGAACTAATTAAACAGGCGGGGTACGGCATTGTAAATATCGACAGCAGCCTTTGCCTGCAGGCACCAAAAATTAAAGATTATATTCCCCAAATGCAACTGGCTATAGCACAAATTCTGGAGTTACAGTTGAGCGATGTTTCTATTAAAGCAACCACAACAGAAAAAATGGGTTTTGTTGGCAGGGAAGAAGGATTGGTAGCCTATGCTACTATCCTGTTGCAAAAATAAAACGGCCATTCAGATTGATTTTAAATTACGGGGATATAAAAAATCATATTCTCATCATTACCTTTGCGCCCATGCAAAATATACCAGTAAACATCATCAACCAATCCAGCAATGAATTACCTGCTTATGCCACCACAGGATCGGCTGGCATGGATATCCGGGCTAATCTGGAACAACCGGTTATTCTTCAATCTTTAGAACGTGCCTTAATTCCAACGGGTTTGTTTATTGAATTACCGGATGGATTTGAAGCCCAGGTAAGGCCAAGAAGTGGCCTTGCAATCAAACAAGGCATTACCTGTTTAAATACGCCGGGTACTATCGACAGCGATTATCGCGGCGAATTAAAAGTAATATTGATCAACTTAAGCAAAGAGCCTCAAACGATTCATCATGGCGATCGCATTGCACAAATAATTATAGCTTCACTACATAAAGCAGACCTTACACTGGTGACGCAATTGAATGTTACTAAACGGGGCGAGGGTGGATTTGGCCATACGGGGAAACAATAAAATTAATAAGATGAAATACAGTATTTATAAATATTTAAACAGAACCTTGGTGTATTTTATACTGCTGGTTGCAATGGCAGTAAGCAGTTGTAAAACGGCAAAAAAAATACAAACGGCCGTTGCAAAAAAAGATACGGTATCCCTGATGATAACCAATACATCGGCGTACGATTCGCTTTTAGTAATTAAAAAAGCTTTGGAAGATGTGCATAAGAATGAGATGGATTTCAAAACTTTTTCTGCCAAAATAAAAGTAGATTATCAAAATAATAAAGGGAACCAGCCTAATATAACTGCATACGTGCGCATCTTAAAAGACAGCCTGATATGGGTATTAGGTTATGCCACTGTTTTTAACATTGAAGCATTTAGGGTGCTGATTACCAAGGACAGCGTTTTTTTAATAGATAAAATAAACAAACAGGTACAATACCGTTCCATTGACTATTTGCAGGATGTTACTGCCATTCCTTTTGATTTTAAAACATTGCAGAATTTACTGATTGGTAACCCTGTTTTTTTTGATGACAGCGTAATATCTTACAAAGAAACCGAATCAAAAATATTGCTGGCCACACTGGGAAAATATTTTAAAAATTTGCTAACCATTGAAAAAAGCAATCATTATCTCACGCATAGTAAACTGGATGATGTTGATATTAACCGCAACAGAACGGCAGATATTACCTATAGTAATTTTGAAAATATTAATGGAATCACGTTTTCAACTTACAGGGAAATAACCGTATCAGAAAAAAATAAATTAGACATCCAGTTAAATTATAAGCAGTGGGAGTTTAACAAAGATTTGTCTATCATTTTTAATATACCCAAAAATTATAAACGCAACTAAGCGTTATTTGCAATGCTGCAATACAGCAGGGGTAAGTTTTATTAACGCCTTAATTGCGTGCTGAATTGTAATTTTGTTTATCCAAGTAAACTTAGCTCATGATCAGATTTGTTGTAATATTTTTTTCTATTTTTATTTTTAGTGCCGCTGTAATAGCACAGGCACCTGCTACCAAAGAGCAACAGGAACTTGAAAAAGAACGCCAGCAATTAAAAAGAGATATCGAAGAAACTCAGGGACAACTAAATAAAATTAGAAAAACTACCAAAGAAATAATTAGCCAAAAAGCCTTGATAGAAAGAAAACTTAGTCTGCAGGAAAAGGTAATTGATAATATAAATCAGGATATTAATTTTCTGAACAATACCATTTATAAATCTCAGAAAGATATTAATAAAATGCAGTTGTTGCTCGATACTTTAAAGCGGGATTATGCAAAAAGCATGATTTACTCCTATAAAAACAGGAGCAATTCCGACTTTTTAAATTTTATATTTTCAGCTTCCAGTTTTAATGATGCCATCAAACGGATTACCTATTTAAAGAGTTACAGAAATTACCGCGAAATGCAGGGGGCAAATATTTTGCGTACACAAGAACTTTTAAGAAACCGCATCAGTGAACTGGGTGGCACCAAGAAAAAGAAGAGTTCCGTGTTGCAGGTGCAGGCAAAGGAAGCAGACATTTTACAATCGCAACAGGAAGAAAAGAATCAGGTTGTAAAGCAGTTAAAAGCGCAGGGTAAGGAATTGAATAACCAGGTGGCTGCCAAGAAAAAGCAAATGATGAAAGTGGGTAATGCCATTGCAGCAGCCATACGGCGGGCCATTGAAGAAGCAAAAAGAGCAACAGCCAATGAGGAACGCAAGGCGAGGGAAGCAGAGGCAAAGGCTACAAAAAACACTGCTTCGGGAAGCACTGAGAATACCGGAACTAAGAAAATATCAAAACTGTCCAAAAAAGTAACGCCTGTTGCTATTACACCGGGTAAGGAACTTTTAAATACTACTGAAGCGATAACCTTAAACAATGAGTTTACAAAAAACCAGCACAAACTACCTTGGCCGGTTGATAAAGGATATATATTATTACATCACGGAACTAATAAAGTTGGGCCATTAACGGTTGTTAGTGAAGGTATTTCCATTGGTTGCGATATTGGATCACCCGTTAAAATGATTTTTGGTGGCGAAGTGGTATTGGTAAACAATTACGACGATGTGCAAATGGTTGTAGTAAAACATGGCAGTTATTTTACTGGCTACAGCAATTTAACAGGTGTAAATTTAAACAAAGGGCAGACGGTAGAAGTGGGGCAGGTAATTGGTAAAGTTGCTGCCAACCTTGACGGAATTGGAGCTATTGATCTAATTATCAGCAACGAAAAAAGTGATCTTGATCCCGAACAATGGTTAAGACGCCGGTGACAGCACAATTAACCGCTCATACAATTTTTCATATTGGGGAACGATATTTCCAATGTCGAATTTTTTAGCCTGGGTTAACGCATTTGTTTTAAAACGGTCATGGGTTACTTTATCCTTTAAAATAAGCATGGCGTTTTTGCTCATCTCTTCCACATCTCCCACCGTACTCATATAGCCGCAATTGCCATTGATTATTATTTCCGGCAATCCGCCTGCATTGGTTGATATTACGGGTACTTCAGCAGCCATTGCTTCCAGCGCTGCCAATCCAAAACTTTCATATTCGCTGGTTAATAAAAATAAATCGGCAATGGGTAAAATATCTTCCATCTGTTCCTGCTTACCCAAAAATTTAATGGCATCACAGGCATTGCTTTTTCTTGCTTCTGCCTCAATGAGGGAGCGTTCCGGCCCGTCGCCCAGCAATAATAATTTAGAGGGAATATTTTCATTGATCAGCAAAAATGTCTTTACCACATCATCCACTCTTTTAACCTTTCGGAAATTACTTGCATGCACAATTATTTTTTCGCCATTGGGTGCAATCAATTTTTTAAAAGCATCCACCGGTTTGCGGTTAAAGCGTTTTACATCTACAAAATTGTGTATCACTTCAATGTCCTTTTCAATGGCAAAATTGCGGTAAGTTTCTTCTTTCAAATTTTCGGATACCGCGGTAAGGATATCACTTTCATTCATTGAAAAAGTTACAACCGGGCGATAGGTTTTATCTCTTCCAACCAGGGTAATATCAGTTCCGTGCAAAGTGGTTATTACCGGGATATGGATACCTTCTTTAGCCAGTATCTGTTTGGCCATATACGCCGCAGAAGCATGCGGTATGGCATAGTGCACGTGTAGCAACTGAATGTTATTGTTGGTAATTACATCCACCATTGTACTGGACAAAGCTGTTTCGTACGGAGGATAATCAAACAAAGGATACGTAGGCACCCTTACTTCATGATAAAATATATTGGTATGAAAATGACTTAATCTTACAGGCTGCTGGTAGGTAATAAAATGTATATTATGTCCTTTGTCAGCAAGCGCTTTTCCCAGTTCTGTTGCCAGTACACCGCTACCGCCAAAGGTTGGGTAACAAACAATTGCAATATTCATACACTATAATTTTTAGCAGCTTTTTTTAATCCTGCACAATTTACAAATTTATTACCCATCTCCACTTACCACTTGTATTATTGTATCATCAATTTACCAGCATGATTATTTATTAAGTAAAGTTTTTTCAGTTGCCTCTTATAAAATACCCATGTTTATTATGGGTAGTTTTAAAAATTATTTGCAGAATAAAATATAGCTGTTGTATTGTCATAACAGCTAAATCACTAAGTTTGTTAACTCAATCTAAAAATGTTGAAAAAAATTATTCCGGCAATTGTCATTTTTTTATTTCCTGTTTGTTGTGCAGCACAGTCGGAAGATTCTACAATGATTAGAAAAATAGCAGATGAGGTTTTAACCAATGGAAGGGCTTATGAAAACCTTCGCTTTCTATGTAAAAAAATTGGTCCAAGATTATCAGGTTCTCCCCAGGCGCAAAAGGCAGTGGAAGCAACCGCACGCATGTTAAAGGAAGCTGGTGCTGACACGGTTTACCTGCAAGCCTGCATGGTGCCGCATTGGGTACGCGGCACAAAAGAAAAAGGTTTTGTTAAGGTCGCAGGTAAACCCACCTATCCACTGCATTTATGTTCATTGGGTAATTCGGAAGGTACCGGCAAAAAAGGAATTAATGCAGGGGTGATAGAAGTAAGAAGTTTTGAAGAACTGGATCAGTTAGGTACTGCTGTTATAAAAGGTAAAATTGTATTTTTCAATTTTAAAATGAACCCCACTTACGTGCATACATTCAGGGCGTATAGCGAAAGCGGTATTTCAAGATGGGCTGGCCCTTCCAAAGCTGCCAGCTATGGTGCTATTGGAGCTATGATTCGTTCCCTTGCCAGTAATGAGGACGATTTTCCACACACCGGGGTTATGACTTACAACGATTCTTTTCCAAAAATTCCGGCCGTAGCTATTAGTACCAATGATGCAGAATGGCTGAGCAAACAACTGAAATTAAAAATGACGGTAACCGCTTCTTTTACCAATACCAGTACTATGCTTGCGGATACGGTTTCTTATAATGTTGTCGGAGAAATTAGCGGAAAAGAATTTCCTAAAGAAATTATTACGGTGGGTGGGCACCTGGATAGCTGGGATCTTGCAGAAGGGGCCCAGGACGACGGCGCCGGTGTAATGCAAAGCATTGAAGTATTAAGAGCTATCAAAGCTGTGGGTATTCAGCCAAAAAGAACCGTTCGTGCTGTGATGTTTATGAATGAAGAAAATGGCGGACGTGGTGGTGAAAAATACCTGGAACTGGCAGAAAAAAATAAGGAGACACATTTGTTTGCCCTGGAAAGTGATGAGGGCGGATTTACTCCCAGAGGCTTTGGACTGGAAATGAATG
>NZ_JACMOO010000321.1 GCF_014377975.1 Ferruginibacter sp. | reverse complement strand
ATTTTTTTGCACGGGCCGGTTTTCCTAAAAGCTGGAACACTTCTTCCAGACGGCTTACCTGTTGTTTGGTAACATCTAAATGTTCTGTGAGTGCTGTTACCAATTCTTGGGAAGTTGCATTTTTTGCCATTTTAGGCAATGCTTTTACGAGGGCTTTTTCTGCCCAGTAAATATCTTTAAGTGAATCTTCAAAAAGGTCTCTTAACCCCTGAGCAGCGGATGACGTTGCCTTTACCTTTTGTGCAGATTTAATGGAACCATTTTTTGAAGAAGCATTTTTGGGCATTGTGCCATTGCTATTAGATTGTTTCTTTTCCATTTAAAATTTGTTTAAAGAATTATGTAATTATTTTTTTAGATACGAACCATACATAAAACTTTATGCCAGTTTTAAATCATAAAATATGCAATTAAAAGATACTTATTTCAATAAAACGATTCAGTTTTATAGACATAAATTACCCTTATCAGCAGATATTGTGTAAATATTTTCACAGGTGTAACCTTAGCGATTTGTGAAAAATAAACAGTGTTTTACGGTTACTACCATCAGGCATTTTTTGCAATGGCAGAAATACAAATGTTTGAAATAAACTCCCCGGAATGGGGAGGTTTTAATTTAATAAGAGATAGTGAAATAGTGTATTATCAAATTTATTTTATAACTGACTTTGATAACATATTTACTTTAAAATAAAAGCTTTGCATAACCTGGACCGGCAGGAATAACAATGGAAAATTTAAATGACAGATAAGATTATTTCTTATAATTAAATGATCTAATCAGGTTTTAGTTTTAGCAGGTTATGTCTGCTAAAATGCTGTTGATTTGTAGGTTTATATTATCCGTTATTCATCAACCATACCTATACAATAAAATTGAAAAGAGGATAAAGTTCCGAAACGGGTTTAGTAAGAAATTGTTTTGAGTGGAGGGTAAGAAATGTAATTGGTTGATAGACGATAGGATGGATGATGGGTTGTGAATTAAGATTTAAAAATTACGGATCACGAACTGCCTCGTCCTATAATAACTATACAAGTTATTGATAATCCAGAGGTGGAAGAGTAGGGCAAATTGTATGCGAAAACTTATTTTAGTACTTGAGTTTTATCTGAGCGAACGTTGCGTGAGAAAGGCACCGAGGCGGAGGACTTCCAATCCTTATTCGGCAAAGCTAAAGATTCAATTTAGAACGTTCTCAACATCAGCATTTCGTTGTTGTACTTATGCACAATTTTGCTTCCCAATATTTAATTTATATTGATTATATTACAATTTAAAAATAATTAGTGTGCTTCCTCCTCTACATATTCTCCTTGCAGACGATGATATGGACGATTGTCTATTCTTTAAAGACGCTGTCAATGAACTGAAATTAGCTGTGCAACTTTCAACAGCGCATGATGGTCAACAGTTAATGCTTCAGTTACAAACAATCCCAGTTCTTCCCGATGTGATTTTTCTTGACTTAAACCTGCCCCGTAAAAGCGGTTCTGAATGTTTGACTGAAATTAAAAATACCCCGGCTCTCAAACAGATTCCTATAGTGATTTTCTCTACTTCTTACGACCCTGAAAAAGCAAATCTTCTTTATGATACTGGTGCACATTATTACATCCGCAAGCCTTCTGATTTTGAAGAAATGAAAGTTGTAATAAACCGGGCGATAACGCTTTTGAGTAAAAATAATATGCAGGCAACTAGAGAAAACTTTTACATCAATAAGCTTAAAACCGCATTCTGATGCAGGAAAAAATAACAACCGCCAAGCTCGATTTTCTTTCCGGTGGCGGTAAAATGGGAGAACTTATTCGTTATAAAGACTGGTCTAAAACGCCTTTGGGTTCACCGGATACATGGCCACAAAGTTTGCGAACTACGGTAAGCTTATGCATTGCCTCCAATTTTCCCATTGCAATTGTTTGGGGACCAAATAGGGTGCAGATTTACAACGATGGTTATTTGCCAATAACAGGCGATATGCATCCTGTATCTATGGGTCAGGATTTTAAAGAATGTTGGCATTCTGCTTGGCCTGTAATTGGACCTGCGTTTGAAGAAGCATCTTTGGGGCAGGCTCGCTTTCTTGAAAATCAGCTCATTTTTCTTGATCGCTATGGATACAAGGAAGAAACTTTTTTCACCTTTTCCTTCAGCCCTATTCTTGATGAATCCGGCGGTGTAGGCGGGCTGTTTCACCCGGTTATAGAACTTACACAGCAAACCCTTGCAGAAAGAAGACTAAATGTATTACGTGCCGTAGCCGACAGTACCATTAGCGCCAGAACTTTAGATGAAGCAACTTCTCTTATATTGGAATGTTTAAAAGATTTTGAGCTGGATATTCCGTTTGTTTTATTGTATTCAATTGCAGCTGATGGTACAGAAGCTACCCTGCAAGGCAATGTTGGGGTAGAAAAGAATTCACCTCTTGCTCCGGAAAAAATTAACCTGCAAGAAAAGCAATCGGGTAGTTGGCCGATTGAAGAAGCCATTCAAAATGGAACAGCGATTCAGGTAAATGAATTGAAAAAGATTTTCGGACACTTTAGTTGCGGTTCTTATGCTGAGCCGCCTGAGCAAGCATTGGTTTTTCCGGTAACCCTTCATGGAACTGACCGTAATGATTATTTTTTTGTAGCAGGTGTAAGTTCAAGGCGAAGCCTCGATGAAAAGTACCGGTTGTTTTATGAGCTTTTAGCGGCGTCTGTAACCAATACTTTAACTAAAGCTAAAGCGTATGTAGATGAGCGAAAAAAAGCGGAAGCCCTTGCCGAAATTGATAAAGCAAAAACCGTTTTTTTCTCCAACATAAGCCACGAGTTTCGTACACCGCTTACGCTCATGCTTAGCCCGTTGGAAGAATTATTAAATCAGAAAAACAATCATTTTAGCAAAAGCGAAAAGCAACATATTGAAACTGCACAGCGCAATGCAATGCGGTTGCTCAAGCTGGTAAATACGCTCCTCGATTTTAGCCGTATAGAAAGTGGAAGACAAGAGGCACTGTTTAACCTTGTTGATATAGTTGCGCTCACAAAAAATCTTGCAGCTAACTTTCGTTCAGTAATAGAAAAAGCAGGATTGAAACTGATTATAAAAGCCGATACCATCATTCAACCTGTGTATGTGGACAGGCAGATGTGGGAAAAAATTGTATTCAATCTTTTAAGCAACGCCTTTAAATATACGCTTACAGGAAGCATCACTGTTGAATTATCAGAAGAAGAAGGCTTTGCTGTTTTAAAAGTAAAAGATACAGGCATAGGAATTCCTGAAAACGAATTGCCAAAAATGTTTGAGCGTTTTCACCGTGTACAAAATGTTACAGGCAGAACTTATGAAGGCACAGGAATTGGATTATCGCTTATAAAGGAGCTTGTGCAAATGCATCAAGGAACTATAAATGTGGAGAGCAAATTGAATGAGGGAAGCATATTCACCGTAAAAATTCTTACCGGTAAAAAACATATTAACGAACAGCAGATTTCAAAAATAAGAATTGATTCATATGAAATTTCTTCTGCTGTTTATGTAGATGAAATTGATACATTACTTAAAACAGGAAAACAGAAATCATCTAATACACTTGACATAAAAGACAAAAATATTCTTCCAACCATTCTTGTTGTTGATGACAACGTAGACATGCGTGAACATATCAGTTCCATTTTGTCAAATACTTTTAATGTTATCACTGCCAATAACGGGATGGATGCATTACACAAGATAAAAGAAAATGTTCCGACATTGGTGCTATCTGATATTATGATGCCGGTGATGGACGGCATTAGTTTATTAAAAGAAATTAAAAGCAATAAATCCACTGCAAATATTCCTGTGATTTTCCTCACAGCCCGTGCCGGAGAAGAATCAAAAATTGAAGGGTTGGAAACGGGCGCTGACGATTACCTGATAAAGCCATTTTCTAGTAAAGAATTACTGGCACGGATAAATACGCAAATAAATATTAGTAAGCTGCGGCAATCGCTGGAAGACAACGTGCGTAATTTATTTATGGATGCCCCTGCAATTATCTGTGTGGTTCGGGGTGCAACGCATATTTATGAATTTGCTAACGT
>NZ_JACMOO010000320.1 GCF_014377975.1 Ferruginibacter sp. | reverse complement strand
TGGGATGTTTTGGTAAACCCTGAGCAAACAAAAAAATATATGTTTGGCTGCGAAACAGTTTCTGACTGGAATGTGGGCAGTCCCCTGCTTTGGAGAGCCAATTATGAAGGAAAAGAAAAGGTATTTGTAAAAGGAATTATTGTTGGTTTACAGGCTTCAAAATTATTAAAGTATACTGTAATAGATCCATACGCAGCCATGCCTGATATTCCTGAAAATTATTTAAATGTAACTTATGAATTAGCAGGAGCTGAGGGGCAAATAAAATTAACGGTAACACAGGATGGTTTTGAAAATGCAGCCGATGGTGAAAAAAGATATCAGGATGTGTATAATAATGGCGAAGGGTGGCAACCCATTCTGGTTGAAATAAAAAAAGTTGCAGAAGCAGGCTGATAAAAAATGTTAAAAACTTGCTGATAACATTTTTAAAAGCGTACAAAACATTGGGGTAAGTTTGCCCTGCTAATAGAATAAGATACAAAAGTAAATACTCATAATTTTCACATTCAGATACATCACTCAAACATTTAAAACACACAATTATGATCAAGTTACAAATCATCGGCAACCTTGGTAAAGATTGCATCGTAAAAGAAGTAAACGGACAAAACGTTATCAATTTTAGTGTAGTGCATTCAGAGCGTTACAAAGACAAACAGGGTGTTCAAAAAGAAAGAGCTACCTGGGTGGAATGCGCCTATTGGACAGATAAAACCGGTGTGGTTCCGTACCTTACAAAAGGCAAAACCATTTATGCAGAGGGCTATCCCGAAGCAGAAGCTTACATGAACAAAGACAACCAGGCAGCTGCAACTTTAAGAATGCGGGTGCAAACGATTCAGTTGGTAGGTGGTGTTGGTGAAGGACAGCAGCAACAAAATACCAGTGGCAGCAGCAATTACAATGCGCCCGCTCCGGCTTACATCCCTGCTGCAAATATCCCCATGGCATCCACAGCAGCAAGCGTTGCTTCGGATGCAGCAGATGATCTTCCATTTTAAAATTGACAGAAATTTTATATGATAGCGCCGCAGGTTTTGTGGCGCTTTTTTTTGTCGCAATTACTGAACCCACATTGTAAATAAATAGCTGGAGAAGTAGGCAAATACTGTATTTCATTTTTATTTCCAGTTTGCATATTCTAGTTTTTTTAGCAGTAGTTTAACAAAATAGGTTTACCGGGTGTTACTATTTTTTAATTAATATTTTAATAGGTTTGTAACTTTTTTGTTAAAGGCTATTTCTATCAAAAAACCGTGTATATGAGAAAAATTACTCTTTTATTAATTTGTGCTTTATCGGCTATGAGTCAGCTGTCAGCACAAACCCGAAACATTTCCGGAAAAATTACAAATGCAGCAGGTTTACCCATTCCAAATGCGTCTATTCTTATCAGGGGAATTTCTGCCGGTGTTACCAGTGATGAGTCCGGAAATTTTAGCATCAGTGTTCCTGCCAAAACAAAAGTTTTGGTTGTTTCATCGGTTAATTATTCTACAACGGAAGTAAATATTACCAGCGACAATATGACTGTGGTATTGCAGCCCTCTACCGGTGCCAATCTTTCAGAAGTAGTCGTAGTAGCGTATGGCACTGTAAAGAAAACAAATATTACCGGTGCTATCGGAACTGTAAAAGGATCCGACCTGGAAAACAAACCATTTAGTTCACCAGATAAGGCATTGCAGGGAGCTGTTGCAGGTTTGTTGTCTACTTCTACATCTGGAGCGCCCGGCGCAGGAACAGATATCCGTATCAGGGGCATTGGTTCTATCAATGCAAGTGCCAGTCCATTGTGGGTAATTGATGGCGCAATTGCTAACACAACGGATCTCACAGTAAACACTACTACTGCAAATCCATTGAGTTCTATTAATCCGGATGATATCGAAAGTATCTCAGTTTTAAAAGATGCTGCTGGTACGGCAGTTTATGGTTCTCAGGGTGCCAATGGTGTTATTATAGTAACTACCAAGCGAGGCCGGGGAGGTAAAACAAAATTAAATTTTTCAACGGAAATTGGAAAGAGTGACAGGGCTTTCAAAAATAAAAATAACCGAAGTCTTACTACGCCTGAGTCTCAGAAAGTATTAAGAGAAAGTGTCATTAATTCTGGTGATGCTACTGATAATGCCAGCGCAGATGCATTTATTGTAGATCCAAACAATGGCCTGGGGCTGCCTACCAATTATCTTTCTACCAATACCAATTGGCTGAACCAGGTAACACAAAAGGGAAAACAGGAACAATACAACCTGAGCCTTAGCGGGGGTAGCGAGAAAACAACGTTTTATGCATCGGGTGGATATTTTAAGCAGGATGGAACAACCATTGCTACCGATTTTAAAAGATACAATGGAAGTATTTCAGTTACCCACAAGGCTACCGACTGGCTTAATTTTACTTCTGGAATTAATGGTAGCTCCAGTGTTCAGCATACGCCTTCTAATGGGGGCACTTTTGCTAATCCGGTACTGGCAACTTTTTTCCTGGTACCCTGGTATTCTCCTTATAATACAGATGGATCATTAAAATATGGCGATGCTGTTGAATTTCCGAAAAATGGCGGTGTGTTTAATCCTTTAGTACAGGCATCTTACAATAAAAATACTACCAAGCAAACTACTTTGAGGGGTTATGTAACTGGTGAAGCAAAAATAATGACCGATCTTAAATTTACCAGTCGTTACTCTGCTGAGTATTTTGACGTATCGGAAGATGCCTACCGCAATCCTTTTTATGGCGATGGACAGGCGCAGGGTGGCGATGCTTTTTCAGCCTATACCCGTCTTTTTAATTATACTTTTTCCAATTTTTTTGATTACAGAAAAAGCATCAATAAAGCGCAGGATGTTTATTTTGATGTAAAGCTTGGCTACGAAGCTTCTGCTATCAAAAATTATACATTGCAGGCAGGCGGACAGGCTTTTCCTGCTACACTTGCATTGCAATACCTGGCATCTGCCGCAACGCCCACTACGGCATATACCATTCCCAGAGATCGGGCTAATACTTCTACATTTTCCTCAGCTGATTTCAATTATAAAGATCGGTATGTGGTTACCGGTAGCTTTCGCCGCGATGGATCTTCCGTGTTTGGTGCCAATTTTCGTTATGGTAATTTTTGGTCTGCTGGTGGCACCTGGAATGCAAGTGAAGAAAAATTCCTGAAAGATAAAAAATGGATTACCCTTTTGAAACTGCGCTGTTCTTACGGCATAACCGGTAACAGCCTTGGTTTTGGCTATTATACCTCGCTGGCTACTTATGGCTATGGCAATAACTATACAGGTTTTCCGGGCAGCGCTCCCAATAATGTGGGTAACCCCAACCTTTCATGGGAGAATAATAAACAATTTAATGTGGGGCTTGATGTAGCCTTCTTTAAAAGCCGTTTATACGGAAGCCTGGATTATTATGATCGTAAGTCTGATGGTCTGCTGGCAACTATCCCGCTTTCGCCTACATCAGGATTTACAGGACAAAACCAGAATATTGGTGTAATACAAAATAAAGGAATAGAATTGCTGATTGGAGGAAAACCACTTGTTACCAAAAATTTTAACTGGGATATAACCTTTAATATAGCACACAATAATAATAAAGTACTGTCGCTTTACAACCACAGCCCGGTAAATGCAGGACAGTTCAAATATACGGAAGGCAATAACCTGCAGGCTTATTTCCTGCGCCCATGGGCAGGTGTAGATCCTGCTAACGGCGATCCGCTTTGGTATACGGATGCAACGCATAAAAGTACAACCAACGCCATCAATAAAACCACTCAGGTATTAGACAATACAAAAACTGCCATGCCTAAATATTATGGTGCTTTCACCAATACTTTTTCTTATAAAGGAATTTCATTGACTGCGCAGTTGTATTACAACTTTGGTAATTATCTATATGATCCATATGGCAGTTACCTAAGCAGTGAAGGTATTTACCTGGGTGTATTCGGCCAGATGAGTCAGGAATTAAACTCCTGGAAAAAGGCAGGCGACATAACAAATATTCCAAAAATTATTTCTGGAGGAAATAAAAATTCTTATCGTGCTTCTAGCCGCTTCCTGTACAAAGGCGATTATATCCGTTTGAGGGATGTACAATTTGGTTACACTGTGCCGCAAAAATATACACACAAAGCTTATATCAACAACTTGAATATTTATGTACGCGGTACCAACCTGCTTACATTTAAAACTGACAAATACCTTCCATTTGACCCTGAAACAGGTGTAAACAGTACCAATAACCTGGATGTATTTCCATTAAAGAGCATAACATTGGGAATTAAAATTGGATTATAAATGCAAACTATAGCGGGTATTAAAATTTTCATACAAAAAATTATACAATGAAACGAATCAATAATAAATTTTTAATAGCATTAGTTTCCATCTTGTTGCTGATATCAGCCTGCAAAAAAAGTTATCTTGACAAAGCTCCATCTGATTCTTTGCTGAGTGATCAGGCATTGAATACGATAGCTGGTTTAAAAGATGCACTGAACGGCGCTTACAGCGCCATGAGATCTGCCACTTTATTTGGCAGAGATTTTCCGGTATCAGGCGATCTGCAGGCCGACAATACTTTTGTTGAAACAAAAAACGCAGGTCGCTACCTCCCGCAATACAACTACAGTGTGGTAGTAAACGATGATGTGGCAAGTGAAATGTGGAATGATTCTTACCTGGTTATTTTGCGTGCCAACCGCATTCTGGAAACCAGGCTAACCGGTGCAGATGTTGACAAAGTGAAAGCAGAAGCATCCGCTATCCGTGCTTTAATGTACTTTAAGCTGGTAAATATTTACGCCAAACCCTATTCAGACGATCCTAGTTCACTGGGTGTTCCGCTAATATTGAAGTACAATCCTTTTCTTTACCCTTCGCGCAATACTGTAAAGGAAGTTTACACGCAAATTGTTGCCGACCTTACAACAGCCATTCCGCTGGCATCTGATTACACAAGTTCGGTAAGATTAAGCAAATATGCTATTAAGGCTATTTTGGCAAAAGTTTATTTATATATGGGTGATAATACAAATGCCAAAACAACTGCAGCGGATGTTATCAGCAACAGTGGTTTTCAACTGACAACCCCTGCCAATTATCAGGCATTCTGGGGAAATCCCAACATCAGGACTGATAAACTGGAAACACTTTTTGAAGTAGATGCAGATGTAATAAATAACAATGGGTTTGATGATCTGGGTGGTATTTATATTAATGGATACCAGGATTTGTATGCATCAAAGCAACTGGTTGCTTTATACGGAACAACCGATATACGCAATACGGTACTTGTAAATGGTTTTACCAAAAGTGGTGCTACGGCCGTGCTGGTAAACAAATATTCCAACGCACAAAACGGCAACAGGGATAATCTGAAGGTGATACGGCTTTCTGAAGTATACCTGATTGCAGCCGAAGCATCCTTGCCAGGAAATGAAGCGGTTGCTTTAAGCTATTTGAATGGGCTGGTGGCGAATCGCGACCCAGGCCTTATGTATGCCTCAACCGGTGCAGCACTATTAAATGATATTGTTACAGAAAGAAGAAAGGAGTTGGCGTTTGAAGGAGATAGATTCTATGATTTAAACAGGCTGAAGCAACCTATCGTTCGTGTTAGCAATGCTGGCGCAATTCCT
>NZ_JACMOO010000319.1 GCF_014377975.1 Ferruginibacter sp. | reverse complement strand
ACGATGATGCCACAAAGAAGTAATGCTGGTATCAAAAATAATTAACTCAACCAGTTTAAGCAATAAAATAATTGAGAATAAAAATGGCGATAATACCCACGATAGAAACAATACTTTCCATGAGGCTCCAGGTACGGATGGTATCCTTAAACGACAGGTTAAAATATTCTTTAAACAACCAGAACCCGCCATCGTTTACGTGTGAAAACATGAGGCTTCCGGCACCCGTGGCCAATACCATTAAACTGGGGTTTACCCCCGTAGTTGCAATCAATGGCGCCACAATACCTGCGGTTGTTAAACCCGCTACCGTTGCAGACCCCAGGCAAACCCGGATGATGGCTGCAATACTCCAGGCAGCCAGCAAGGGATGAATATTCATGCCTTGTAAACCGGCTGCAATCTGGTTGCTGATGCCGGTATCTGTTAATATCTGTTTCAACCCGCCTGCACCACCGATGATAAATAAAATCATGGCAATATCTTTTATTGCCTCTGCCAGCGGCATCATTACTTCCTGCATTTTTTTACCTCTTTGAATACCCAAACTGTAAATAGCATACAACAAAGTAACCGTCATGGCAATAACAGGATCGCCCAGAGCCATAATAATTTTGGTGAAATTATTTTCAGTATGCACCGTAAGTTTTACGATGGTACTTGTAGCAATTAAAATAACCGGTAAAAAAGCCGTAAACATGCTGGTAAACAATCCGGGCAGTTCTTCATCGGGTATATCTTTTCCGGCAAAGGTTGCCAGTGGCTGGCACTTTATTTTTTTAAGGGTGGTTGCAAACAACGGGCCCGCAATAACAATAGCTGGCACCGCCACTATAAAACCGTACAACAATGTAAGGCCAAGGTCGGCATGATATTGTGTAACCAACGCGGTAGGTGAAGGATGCGGTGGTAAATAACCATGTGTAACGGATAAGGCAGCCAGCATGGGAATACCGATATATACCGCGGAGATATTGTATCTTTTTGCCAGTGTAATAATGAGCGGAACCATCAGCACAAAACCAACATTATAAAACAACGGAATGCCCACCACAAATGCGGTTAGTACAAGTGCCCACATAATATATTTTTTACCAAAGGCCTGCATCAGACTTGTGGCAATTTTTTGTGCTGCGCCGCTATCGGCCACCAGCTTGCCCAGCATAGCCCCTAAGCCGAGTATAATAATAATAGAACCCAGCAAATCGCCAATGCCCTTTTGCAGCGAACCGGTAATAGCAGTAATGTTCATCCCATTGAACAGGCCAATTAAAATAGCCACAATAATAAAAGCAAGAAACGCATTGAGCCTTGCCCAGGTAATTAATACAACAAGCAACGCAATGCCAAGCAACAGGATAAGTAAAGACATAATTTTTTTTTGCTGATAAATAAAGATAGGAAAAAAGGCTGCCGCATTTTGCGATTAAATAAATGTAGTTGGTAAGCAAAAAATAGACAAGCCTTATGGTATTGTATTTTTTAGACAGTACAAACCGGGCAAAATAAACTTTCACCATAATATCCGTTTCGTCGCAACATTTTACCTGCTTATCTCTTTTACAAAATTTAACATTACGGCAGAAGTAGTTTTGCAAATAAATAAATAATTGTTATGAAAAAGATTCTTCTCCTCCTCGCAGTAATCATCTATACCGGCAGCGCTATGGCTCAAATGCCGGGCGGTATGCCGGGTGGAATGGGTGGCAACGGAACGGGGCCTGGAAACATTGGACATTTGTACGGTAAACTTACGGATGCTGATGGCAAACCTGTAAGCGATGCATCGGTAATGCTGTTGCGTAAAAAAACAGACAGTGTTACAAAAAAAATAAAAGAGGTATTGGTGAAAGCGATGATTACCAAAGCCAATGGCGATTTTAGTTTTGATGAACTTCCGGTAAAGGGCAATTTACAATTAAAAATAAGCAGCAGTGGCTATAAAGCTGCTGAGCAAACCGTTTCATTTATGCCAAAGATGGAACCCGGCGCAGCCAAACCTGCAGCAGGTGCAATGCCTTCTTTTGATAAAGACCTGGGCAATATAAAACTAACCACCGATAGCAAACAATTACAGGATGTTACCATTACCTCGGTAGCACCTCCGATAAGATTATCTGCTGATAAAAAAATATTTAATGTTGAAAAAAATATTATGAGTGCAGGTGGAACCGGTTTGGATGTAATGCGCAATGTACCTTCTGTAAATGTTGATATTGACGGCAACGTAACCCTTCGCAATGCTGCTCCGCAGATACTGGTAGATGGCAGGCCCACTACACTTACCCTAGACCAGATACCTGCTGATGCAATTGAAAGTGTGGAAGTAATTACAAACCCATCTGCCAAATACGATGCATCTGGTGGTGGCGCAGGTATTTTAAACATCGTTTTAAAGAAAAATAAAAAAACCGGCTACAATGGCAATGTAAGGGCAGGTGTAGATAAACGCGGTGCGGTTAATGGCGGTGGGGATTTTAGTTTCAGACAAAACAAATTTAACTTTACTGCAGCTGTAAATGTAAACCAGAATAAAGGACGTACCACCGGTACTACAGAACGTTTAAATTTATTGGATACACCGCAGACTTCTGTAAATCAAAGCAATTATAACAGAACAACCGGCGGCTTTTTATTTGGCAAATTTGGGCTTGATTATTTTGTTACCAACAGAACCACCCTTTCATTAACAGGCATCAGGGTGCATGGCCAGTTTAATCCGCATGAAAACATTGATATTAGTACCGACAGTTTATTTAACAGCGGAAAAATAAGTACTTCCAGCAACCGCGTAACAGCTGGCTCCCGTGAGTTCAACGGGCAGGGACTGGTGTTTGGTTTGAAACATATTTTTCCCAAGGAAGGAGAAGAAATTACGGTGGATGCCAATTTGTTTAGCGGCCGAAATAAAAACAACTCTTTGTATACCACCAATTTTCTTTCAAAAAGCGGTACGGTTACCAATACCGAACTGCAGAAAGCAATTGGAAGTGGGAGCGATAAAAACTTTGTAATACAGACGGATTATGTACTGCCTTTTAGTAAGATAACAAAGCTGGAAGCGGGCGTTAGAGCGGCTATCCGCAGCAGGATAAATGCTAACAACAACTACATTTACAATGGCAATGAGTACCAGCTGATCCCTTCTGCTGTAAGCAATTACCAAAACAGCGACAATGTGTACGCCGCTTATACAACACTGAGCAGCAGCATTAAAAACTTTAGCTACAAAGTAGGGTTGCGTGCAGAACATTCTGACTATACCGGCACCCTTACCAACACGGGCGAAAAATTCAAAAATAGTTATCCCGTTAGTTTGTTTCCTTCCGTATTTTTAAGTCAGCAATTGAGCAATAAACAACAGTTACAATTGAGTTACAGCCGCCGTATCAACCGGCCTAACTTTTTTCAACTGATACCTTTTACAGACTATACGGATAAATTAAATATCACCAAAGGCAATCCCAACCTGGTTCCTGAGTTTACACAATCACTGGAACTGTCTTATCTTAAAACGTTTAAAGGCAATAACAGCTTTCTTGCATCGGTATACTATAAACACACCGTTAATTTAATTACCCGTTATCTTACGCAGGAAGTTGATCCGGTATCTGGCACCAACCAACTGATCAACACTTACATCAATGCCAACTCAAGTTATTCAACGGGTGCAGAAGCAACAGCCCAGAATTACTTAACCAAATGGTGGGATATCAGTACCAATGTAAACGTGTACAACTCCAAAGTAAATACCTCCAATGTAACCGCTGCATCGCAGGGCGCTTTGTGGAGTATGTTTGGTAAATTCAACAGTAATTTTAAGTTGCCAAAAAATTATGCCATACAGTTAACAACAACGTACCAGTCAAAAACCAACCTTCCGGTAAATACCAACGGGGGCGGTGGTCCGCCGTGGATGCAGAGCCAGAGTTCCTCGCAGGGATATATTCTGCCTTCATGGGGTATGGATCTTGCTTTTAAAAAGAGCTTCCTGAAAAATAATGCTGCAGCCATTACTTTAAGCATCAGTGATATTTTTAAAACCCGTGTCAGCAACCAGTACAGCAGCAGCGAGTATTTTACCCAAACCTATAACCGTTTGCGTGATCCGCAAATGGTGAGGCTAAACTTTAGCTACCGTTTTGGAAAAATAGATGCTTCTTTATTTAAACGTAAAAGTAACAAGGGTGAAATGAATGCAACTGAAGGTGTTCAATAATTAATTCCTGAAAATATTAGTGAACAGTTATACCAGCGATGGTATAACTGTTTTTAGTTGCAGCAAGAATGGGTTGATGTTATACAACTGGTATGGACTTTGCCTGTTCTATTTTCAACTATAAACAAATGGAAGTATGGCAACGATAGCAATTATTTCTTCGAGTATACGCACGGGAAGAAAAAGCCACCGGGTGGCATTGTATTTTAAAAAATACATAGAAGAGCGGCAACTGGCTTCGGTAAACATCCTGGATTTGAATGAATACAAATTCCCGGTTTTTGAAGAGCGATTAAAATTTCAGGTTAGTCCGGATAATAAAGTTCTTGAATTTACAAAACTGATTACCGACGCAGACGGGGTAATTATTGTAACACCTGAATACAATGGCGGTTATCCTGCCAGTTTAAAAAATGTAATTGACCTCTTGTATAATGAATGGCACCGTAAACCGGTGGCAATTTCAACAGTATCTGATGGTGTCTTTGGAGGTACCCAGGTAATAACATCACTGCAATTTACTTTATGGAAAATACGGGCCTGGACTGTTCCTGCCATGTTTCCTGTACCTGCTGTTGATAAAACATTTGATGAAAACGGAATTGCAGCGGATAAAGAATCTACGGATAAAAAAGCTGATGCATTTGTGGATGAACTTATGTGGTGCATTGAGGCAAAAAATAAAATGAATACAAATTCATAATAAATTTTTATCTCCCGTTACCTGCTTCAACGTTAAAAACGCTGGTAAAGGCTAAATTTTTTAAATATTTATTCCAATTAATAATTCCTTACTGTCACCTGATTCAATTGTCCTACTTTTAAATAAAAGAAATCTCACAAATGATCCGTTAAGGGACTAAAAAAAATACATCTGGTATTTATTAAAAATTACCGGAGGCATTCATTAGCAGATTATCAGACTTTATACACCCGTTTAAAAGGATAGCAGAAAAAGGAATAATTTTAAATAATTAAATAAAAATGGCGCTGTGAAGCATCTCTCCCATTATAGGTCCAAACATTTCCGAACAAACTATTTATGGAATCATTGTTAGATAAACATAAATATTTATGAGAGATACAAAATCAAACCTGTTGCTGATAGTTTCATTTATGCTGTTATCGCTGTCGTTGGTTTTACTTTCTATCTGGGGTTATCAGTTTATTAACAGCAGTCAAAAAGAAAATAGTACGGCGAATAAAAGGATGCAGTCAACTACTGTTAATTCTGGCTGCACTCCTGATTCCATGCTCAAAATATACACAAGTACCATCAAAAATCTGGATGCCAGAATTGATTCTGTAAAGGTTTCTACCGATTCGCTGACAGGAAATGCAGATAAGCAATTGAATGAGATCAATACAATTAAAAGTGAGGTTGATTCTTTTATAAAAATTAAAAACAGCAAATATACTTTTACAACTGAAAGTAAAAAAATTCAGGAACTGCAATCAAAAATTGTACAACTTCAAAACCAGAATATAGATATCGAAAAAGAAAATAAGCGGCTCAAAGCGGCGCTGCAATATGCAGATCAGGAAAAAGGTGTGCAAAATCAACATGTAAATAGTTTATCCGGCACTACAAAACCTCCTGTAATAAAAACTACCCTAAACCAGGCTTATGTTGTAAAGGATATTTTAATAACGGCATTGCATATAAAAGATAATAAAGAACTGGAAACTTTTAAGGCAGCTGAAACGGAAAAACTAAGCGGCTCATTTATTATTAAAAGCAGCATCATCCGCAAAAATGTAAATATCTTCATTTCGGTATTGCGTCCAAACGAAAAAGCAGGAGAAAATTCTGCGTGGAACGTTGGCTCGTTTTATACACCGGAGGGCTTAAAATTTTATACAAATAAAATACCTGTCAGTTTAGATAAAGACGAAGAAAAGCAACTGCATTTTTCTTTGATCGGGGCTAATTTTAAAAAAGGAGTTTACACTGTCTTAATCTACTCGAATGGATTAATAATTGGCAAAACAGTAAAGAGTCTTTCCTGATATCAGTGATGTTAACAGATTTTACAAAACTGACACTTTGTTTAAACTATTGCTCAGAAAACCTGTTAAGAATTTCCATTGCCTTTCCAGCCTCGGTACTGTTTACAAATATATGATCATGATAGTAAGCTGCCACAACATTACAGCTTATTCCTGCACAAGAAAGAGCGTTTGAAAACGCCGCGGTTAATCCTACAGTAGCTAATGAAGAATGAACTGTCAACGTAATCCACGAAGAGATAAAAGAGTAACTGAGTTTTAAATTATCTGCCTTATCTTTTTTCAGAATAACCGTGTAACCTTCTGCTTCTTTAAATAACAGTATCGTATCATTTATATTTATTTCGGCCAAATCTTTCAGGGTACAAAAAACAAATTGTCCCGGATTGTGTATGGGTTTCAATGATTTTAAAAGCTGGTTCAGATCTTGCTCTCCTGTCATAGTGATTGGAATTTATCGTATTAATTTTTACTTATTTTATTACACAGATTTATAAGAATTACGCGGATTTGTGACCTGTAAAATATTACCTGGATATACTTTAATTAATTTTATTTTTACCTGCAAGCTTAAATTTATTGCTTGTAAAAATTATCCTTCTCCATATTATCCATCGGGTTATTCTCAATTACAATAGCAATTTTTCGGACAAATTAAATTTTCCGACTATTATTTAAACCCCCAGGGTCATATTCCTATCGGCGCTTACTGCAGTAGAAGTATAAAACTTTTTCTCCTGTACATCAGATCTTTTTAACCCAATACATCGCTTCTTCCTGGGCTATTATCGCACCAATACTTTTTTATTAAAGGAAGCTTTTCTGCTATCCCGTAGCGATTTTTTTTGCGAGCAATCCACTTTCTGTACATACCATCAAAACATATTTACTTACGTTGCAAACTGCTTGTAATACACAAATTTTTATTTTGCTATTTTGTTTTTAAATTCACTTTGGCAAAACTATTTTTTACAAACTGAGCTCAAAAAAAAGTTATACTGGCAGCTTTCTCAAGCCCCTGCGTACAGAATAATTTCCATGCCGCAGCAAATGCTGTACCTGTTCTTGGGTCGGTATCGGCCACCAAATAATCTTCTTCAGCAACCGCATCCGGGTTTATGCGCCTGCCAATTGATACCGGTGAAATGTGAATGTCTTTCTGAGTAAATGATTGTATTGTTTGAATAATGTCTGGCAGGCTTTCAAGGTTTTCCAGGATGGTACGTGTATCGCTGGCATGTGCCTGTGGCATCAAACTAAAGCTAACAAAATTATGCGGTAAACTGCCAGGCGGGTTGCGGTTTAACGCAGCAAAATAAGCATCTGTACCATATCCCACTTTAATAAAAGGCCAGGCGGCTTTTATTAAAGTATATCCTTTCTGCATCAGTTCAGGCGGAGTAACTACCTGTTTTCTATCTAATAAAAGTACTGCATAAATATATTGGGTACTGGATTTAATTTGCTGTAAAAATAATTGAAGTTGCTCATCATATTTATTTTCAAAAAACAGAATCAGTTCAAGTTTTGTATTTAGTTTTATGGCATCAGTTACTGCGTTCTGCAATTGTTGCTGCCAGTAATTTTTATACAAATATATTTCTACCCGGTAATGATGAAACCTGTTTTCTTTAAAAAATTTTACCTGCTCATCTGTTAACATTGTTTGCCCGTCCGGCATGCAATAGCCCATTTTGGAAGATGCTGCTTTGCCAGCCAGTATTTTTTTCTGCTGTAGTTTTTCTGCAGGTTGATTTATATTACCGGTAACAGTCAGCACAATTCTTTGTTCCATCGTTTCGCCCGCTTTTACCAGGGCAGGAAAAGGTAAATACAGCGGTGTTGAATACGTTTTAAACGAACTGTCACTCCAGTTACGCTGGTCTTCGGTTTCAAAAATATCTCCGCTAAAGCGTATCCGTGCATATAATGTTGTTGCAGGCTGCCATTGCATTTGCTGTATTTCTTTAAACGGCTGATGAGGGGCTATTAATTCAGGAAAAACTGCTGTATGCCTGTCGCCGGCAGGCTTTACAATTTGCAATTCTTTCCCTTTGTTTTCTATTAACGGATGCAATACACATAAGCCAATCCGGTTTTTTTTAAAATCACTCAGCGCCAATCCTTTCATAATAACACTGATGGAGCTGTCTGCTTTTCCTTCAATTATAAATTTTGCGGTATATTTTATTTCAGCTGTGTTATACAAAGCGGTATAACTTATGCAAAAATTGTCTTCTTCCGCTTCAATTATTTCTTCTGTAATTTCCGGAGCAATTGTTTCCCAATTTTCATTTCTTACAGCACCGTATATCATGCGCACAATTTCAGTGTCGCCACATTTTATATAACGGAGGTTGCCTGCTTCGTAGATGCAGTTAAGATGGCCTGCCTTTACAATTTTATATGGAAGCAAGGCAACATCGATGGGAATATCAAAGCTATTTTCAATCATTTTTACAGCGGTATTTTAGTAAATGTATCCACTTTATTTTTTCAATTTCAGTTGCTCCTGGAATGCGGCTTCTTGCCGGGCAATAATTTTATAATTTCGGCAAAGCCAGGCCCGTTAAAAATCTTATCGTGTGCTAATATGCGTTTGGTTCTGGACAATTATTTGCAGCAGTATCCAGCACCGGTGCCCAGCCGCTTCCCCGCCCTGTCAATATTGGGGTAAATTCTTTGCTGCTAATATTGTCAAATTCAAGCAATGACAGTGCATAACCTTCGTTATAATTACAACTACTCAGGCAATTTTTACGCACTAAGAAACTGTCTAAAAATTGAATTTTCATTTGCCATTTTAAGGTTGTTGTGTCCACAACAGGCCAACCCCGTGGCCTATTGTGTCCACAACGGCTGCTTCTTAAAGGTATTCAACCGCCGTGGCTGGTGTCCCCACCGGCTACTTCTTAAAGGTATTCCAAAAATAATTTTTAGACAGCTTCAAATTTTTTTAAATATTTATCAGTGTAGTTTTACTTTCAGTACCACATCATGCGCCGTAATAAACAATACATTTTTTGTGTCATCAAAACAACAATTGGAAACCCTCCGCACATATACTTTTATCAGTCCCAATATCTTTCCCGCCGGAGAAATAATATTGATACCATCCGGACCTGCACTAAAAATATTGCCGTACTTATCCAATTTAAATCCATCTGCACCTTGCTTTACGGTTGCCTTTATTTTCATCTCAGTTCCGTCCAGCAACACACCCCCGTTTTTAATATTTCCGTTTTCATCCAGGTTGTAGGCGAACCATTTGGGATGCTTATCATCGCTGCTGGCCACGTATAAAATTGTTTCATCCAGCGACAAGGCAATGCCATTGGGGTTGGGTATTGAGTCAATCAACAGGCTTGTTTTACCTGCTGCGTTTATTTTATATACGCCTTCAAACTTTAATTCCCTTGTGGGGTCAGCCGCACCTTTTGGCAACCCATAAATAGGATCCGTAAAATAAATATTGTTCTTATTGTCTGTAACCAAATCGTTTGGACTGTTAAATTTTTTACCATTGTAATTGGCTGAAAGTACGGTAAACAGGGGTTTAGGCGAATCAATCGGCGTATTTAATCTAACCACCTGCCGGTTGCCCGACTGGCATAAAAGCAATCTTCCCTCTTTATCCAATGCAAGGCCATTGGCGCCATCTTCGCCTCCATCCCGTTTTACAGTACCGGTATAACCCGAAGGTGTTAAATACAGTTTTGATGTATCCCCTTGCTGCCATTGAAATATTTTATTTTCCGGAACATCAGTAAAGAGCAGCATCTTTTTGGCGGCGATCCAAACAGGTCCTTCACTCCAGGTATAATTTCTGCCAATTATTTCAAAGGCTGCATTGCTGTCTATTAATCTTGCCGCACTGCTATCGTACAATTCGATTTTACCGGCTGCACTATCTGCTGGTACGGCAGCCTGAGCTATTTTTTCTTTACCGGCATTATTATTATTACAACTGTAACAAGTGATGAGGCAGCTGAATACGATAAACGAAAATGTACTTTTCATAATGGCATCTTTAGATTGGTAAATTTATTGATATTGATTTAAAATAAAAATCTGGCCGTTTATCAATGCGGCATCTGCATTCTGCATGGTGCATCGTTTCTTTAAATCCAGTGCTGCCAATGCTTCCAGGTACAAATTAGATAATACACCTGATGAAACAACCGTAATCGAAATATTATTTTTTTGCTGTAAATCTTCTAATTCCCCGCCAATCAAAAGCCCGCTTAAATAATGATAATTCTGTTGTTTATTTAAAATATCAAACAACTGGCTGGTGCGCACATGAAAAATACTGTTCAGTAAATTATTACCAACAGCTTCCTGAACACCTTTTATAAATGAATCGATGTTGCTTGCTGCTGCTTCGCCTGGTTTCACTGATGCTGCTAAAATACTCTTGCTGCTCAGCAGGTTAAACACCTCTCCTGTCATGTAAGTTTTAATATCCTTTAGCATGCCATTTTTAACTGTCAGGTGCTTTGAATGGGTTCCCGGGAAAATAAAGATTTGTTCTTCCTCCAAATCTTTTATACCACAACCACACAGTATTGTTTCCTCACCCCGCATTACATCATTTGCAGAACGCACACCTGAAATAAGAATTATCTTATGCGGGAACATATCCGTTGCGGATATAAAATGAGATTCAAGTTCTGCTTTGTTAATATGGAATGGAATGGCTTTGTAGGGCAGCTCCAACATGCCGACAGTTGAAGAGGCCATACCGGAAATAACAATTGTTAAACCAGCGGTTGTGTATCCAATTTGTTTTTCTACTATTTTAATTTGTTGCAGAATAACATTACTATAAAATGCAATTCTATCGGCAGATATCTGTTCTTTCCACAAAGCATGGGTAGCTGAAATGCCCTGTGCAGTGCTGGTTTCAGCCAATACCTTTTTTGTAGCTGCGTCTATTATCCTTAAACGAAAAGTACTGGTACCCCAATCGCAACTGATAAATTTTTTCATTGAATTTATTTATTCTGCCTGCTGATGAATCAGAATTATTTATACAACAGTTTATTTCCATCGTACAATATAAACTGCAACAATCCGTACAATACAATCCTGATAAAATAAGGCTTAACCATTTAAAGCAGTAATTAATTTTTCAGCTCTATCTTTCAGGGCTGCTAAATAATTTTCGTCTACAATAGTTTTACTGTTTACAAGGGCACCACCTATGCCAAAAGCTACAGCACCGGCTACCGCAAATGCCTTTATATTTCCTGCGTCAACACCGCCTGTGGGCATTACGCGTATATGACTTAGTGGCGCCAGTATATTTTTAATATAGGCAGCATCCGGGGCCGGAAAAACTTTTACAATGTCTGCCCCGTTGTTATGGGCAGTTAAAATTTCAGTAGCAGTATAAGCACCTGGAATACTTACCAGTCCTGCATCTTTAGTAATCTTAATCACGCCAATATCCAATGATGGTGATATTAAAAAAGCAGCTCCGGCATCAATGGCATTGGCTGCATCACTTGTGTTCAATACTGTGCCTGCGCCTATCAGCAACCTGTATTTAAAAGTGTGGCTTAACTGTTCGATTAATGACAATGCGTCTTCCGAGCTAAGCGTTATTTCCAGAATCCGAATGCCCCCATCATACAAAGCACTTGCGATGCGCATGATTTCTTTTGGTGGCATGCCGCGAAGAATGGCCACAATTTTATGATCCAGTATTTGCGATAATATTTTCATGTGCGTGTACTATTTATACCAACCAAAGCGCAAATAATTTGCGGTACATCAAATATATACATTGTCAAATTTTAATTCATTCTTTTGTGAAAATACTGCCGTAAATGTCAGGTGTAACTGTTCAGCATTAACAGCAACCACATCTGCGATACAAAAACTACGTTTTCACAATATCGCATTTTAAAGATATTTATAACAGGTGGGCTATAGAGGAAAGATACCTGTAGATGGTGTGCCTTTACATTTTATCAAAAGGCAACTTTTTTCATCCTAAGTCTTCGTCCGGTTCTTTAAATAGTATTCTTCTTCACAGCCAGACGCTAATGCCGTGGCCACTTATAACCAGGCAGGGCTGCAGATATGCCGCTACCAGGAAAAGAGGATTACCGGCCCGGTTAAAATAATTTCACAAAGCAATAAGTTATTAAAACAGTGTATCAGTATACCTATTTCAAAAGAGGCTGAAATACATTCCTATAATATTGGAATTAATTACAAAGCACAAGCCAATATAAAAAGCCATTGAACAATCCTGTACGGTGAATTATCTCTTTAAAAATGCTTTTATAAAATATACCCGGGTGCGTTTTTACGAAGTAAATTAAAAACCATACAGCAGGCATAAAAATAGTATACAAGGTATCTTATACTGGCAAAGCCCTTTGAATCGAACACAAAAAACATTTCTATCCCTTACAGAAGATGGCATAAAAAAGGCGGTCGCTTTCAAAAAACAGTTCTTGAGCTTTAATGAAACACTCATTATAAACGGTGTGATTATTTCGAATAACTTAGCGTACAATCAAATTTTGTTTCGCCTAAACCCAATTCCTGTGCAGCCGAATTGCTGATGCGGATAAGCAATCCGCCGTTTTGTTTTATATCAGGTATTACATCCAGCACTTTTGCATAAATGGTTTTACCGGTGCTGATACAGGTTACTTTTATAATAGTGCCGGGTGCGGCTGTGTTATGCAAACAATAATACCTTCCATCCTGCCAGCCACTATTACTTTTAAATACAGCACCACTGCCAGTTTCATTTACCGCTTTGGGTTTTAACTGTTTGTCGAAAGTAGCTTTAAAAGTACCCCCACTAAAATTTTTTGAGGCGGTGGTTGTTGCTACAGACTGTGCAACCGGTGCTACTTCTTTTACAACTGCAGGAAGATCTTTTTTAACCTGCACTGCTGCTTGTTCCCTTACAACGGCCTTTTCTTTTTTAACAGGTTCTGCTGTCGTTATAACAGCCGCTGGTTCTTGTTTGGCAGCAACTGGCTGTGCATTGGTTATATCAGCAGGCTTTGTTTTTGCCATTGCTGCCAGCGACGATAATGTTGGCTTTACTTTTAAATATCCCACAATTAAATGTGTTCCACCTGGTACTGCATCGCCTTTAATATTATTCCAATGTTTTAAAGTTTCCAATGGCAGTTTATTATAATTTACAGCAATGCGGTACAAGCCTTCCTTATCCTGAACAATATGATGAACAGGTACTAAAACCTCGTCTGGTGCTGCATTACCGGCTTGTAAAAAATTCATTGTGGTAAGCGGTACCTTTATAACCTGGTTCAGACTAAGACCATTCTCCAATAGCAGTTTATTAAATGGCGCAATTTCTTTAGGGCTGATATTGTACATTCTGCCAATACTGTAATAATTTTCTTTTGCCAGTACCGTGTGTGTTATGTATAAATTAGGAGCAATTCCCTCTGCATTCAGGGATGTATTTTGTGCCAGCAATACTATGGGCAGGCAAAATAATAATATTAATAAAAGCTTCATCTGATATAAAATTTTTCGTTGCAAAGATGGGAAAATAAGTTGGTTAGTGGCACTATTAAACAGGCAGAATTTTAGTTTAACAAAGCCATTCATTTATTTAAAATCCGCCAGTCTTTAGGATAATAATTATTAATGCGGTTGGGTAAAATTTTTACCCAGCCCAACGGCAACTGCTGCCTGGTTAGCAATACCCAGCCTTTTAAGGAGGTGTGTGTTTTTATTTCCTGCCTTCGCAGGTATTGTAAAGCGGTCTCTTTATCCACTTCAATAGAGGGTATGGTATTGCTGATGATGTTGCTCAAAGCCAGTTCATGATCCGGAATTAATTCGTTGCGGATGATACTGCCAGCTTTAACACCAGCTTTTTTTATGTACAAAGCATGTTGAATGGTTGCCAGATCATTTTCAAGATGTACGGGCAGCGCAATCACTTCTTCATTTTGTTTGATAAAGAAAAAATTATCCGCATCTT